>NZ_CACSJY010000014.1:0-126861 GCF_902706155.1 Pseudomonas sp. 18058 | reverse complement strand
TTACAAGCCCGCCCCGGCCCGTTGTTTAGACTCCCCGCAGTCATAACAACAAAAAAGGCCACCCATGGATCGCTTCCAACCCGGCTTCAGCAGTTGGCTGAACGCCCCTGCCCACCAGCAATGGCTTGCCGCTGAAGGCCTGCGTCTGCTGGATTTCGCCAAGGCTGCAAAACTCCCGCAAGGTTTCGGCAACCTCGACGAACGCGGCCGCCTGCCAGCGAACGCGCAAGCCGAAACCATGAACACCGCGCGCATGACCCACAGCTTCGCCATGGCCCATATTCAGGGCTTGCCGGGTTTCGCTGAACTGGTCGATCACGGCATCGCCGCACTGCGCGGGCCGTTGCGTGATGCGTTGCACGGTGGCTGGTTTGCGGTCGCCGAACACCGCGACGACAACACCGGCAAAAACGCCTATCTGCATGCCTTCGTCGCGCTGGCCGCCAGCTCTGCTGTGGCTGCAAAACGCCCCGGCGCGCAAGCGTTGCTGGATGATGCGATCGACATCATCGACACCTATTTCTGGAGCGAAGAAGAGGGCGCCATGCGCGAATTCTTCAATCGCGACTGGAGCGAAGAAGAAGCCTATCGCGGCGCCAACAGCAACATGCACGCCACCGAGGCGTTCCTCGCACTGGCCGATGTCACTGAAGACCCGCGCTGGCTGGTGCGTGCGCAACGCATCGTCGAGCGGGTGATCCACGGTCACGCTGCCGGCAACGGTTACATGGTCATCGAACACTTCGATCGCGACTGGCAACCGCTGCGCGAATACAACCACGACAATCCGGCTGACGGTTTCCGCCCCTACGGCACCACGCCGGGCCACGGTTTCGAGTGGGCGCGGCTGTTGCTGCACCTCGAAGCGGCGCGGGTGCAGGCCGGCATGCTCACGCCCGGTTGGCTGGCGACCGATGCGCAGAAACTCTTCGAAAACAATTGCCGCAACGGCTGGAACGTCGATGGTTTGCCGGGCATCGTTTACACCCTCGATTGGCACAACAAAGCCGTCGTCCGTCATCGCTTGCACTGGACGCACGCCGAAGCCAGCGCCGCCGCCAGCGCCTTGCTCAAACGCACCGGCGATGAGCAATACGAAACCTGGTACCGGCTGTTCTGGGAATTCTGCGAAACGCATTTCATCGATCGTTGCGACGGCAGTTGGCATCACGAACTCAATCCGCAAAATGTCCCAAGTGCCGATATCTGGGCGGGCAAACCCGACCTGTATCACGCCTGGCAAGCGGTGCTGATCCCTCGTCTACCCTTGTCACCGAGCATGGCGACTGCTTTGGCGCAGTTGTCTCAAGAGATTCCTGTGTAACCATGCGGTGACATTCGCGCGTCCCTTCGTTACCTGCGAAGGGAATCGCCCTGTTTAAACTCCTGTGCAGCGCAAGCACCAGACTTGCATGCATAACAACAAGAAAGGTACATCTCAGATGAATGCGATTTCTCGCCTCGCTACTGTCATTTCTGTCGCCTCCCTGTTCCCGCTCGCAATTCTGCCTCTCAGTGTTTCTGCTGCCGAATCCAAAGGTTCGGTCGAAGTCGTGCACTGGTGGACGTCCGGTGGCGAAAAAGCCGCTGTTGATGTGCTCAAGGCTCAAGTCGAAAAAGACGGTTTCACCTGGAAAGACGGCGCTGTCGCCGGTGGTGGCGGTGCCACTGCCATGACCGTGCTGAAAAGCCGCGCAGTCGCCGGCAACCCGCCTGGCGTAGCCCAGATCAAAGGCCCGGACATCCAGGAATGGGCATCGACCGGCCTGCTCGACACCGACGTGTTGAAAGACGTCGCCAAGTCGGAAAAGTGGGACAGCCTGCTCGACAAGAAAGTCTCCGATACCGTGAAGTACGACGGTGATTACGTGGCCGTGCCGGTGAACATTCACCGCGTGAACTGGCTGTGGATCAACCCGGAAGTCTTCAAGAAAGCTGGCATCACCAAGAACCCGACCACCCTCGAAGAATTCTACGCTGCGGGCGATAAGCTGAAGGCTGCGGGCTTCATTCCGCTGGCGCACGGCGGTCAGCCTTGGCAGGACAGCACCGTGTTCGAAGCCGTGGTGCTGTCGGTCATGGGTGTTGATGGTTACAAGAAAGCCCTGGTTGATCTGGACAACGGCGCGCTGACCGGTCCGGAGATGGTCAAGGCACTGACCGAGCTGAAGAAAGTCGCGACCTACATGGACGTCGACGGCAAAGGTCAGGACTGGAACCTGGAAGCGGCCAAAGTCATCAATGGCAAGGCCGGCATGCAGATCATGGGTGACTGGGCCAAGTCCGAATGGACTGCCGCCAAGAAAATCGCCGGCAAGGATTACGAGTGCGTAGCCTTCCCGGGCACCGACAAAGCGTTCACCTACAACATCGACTCGCTGGCTGTGTTCAAGCAGAAAGACGCAGGCACTGCGGCCGGTCAGAAAGACATCGCCAAAGTCGTGTTGGGTGAAAACTTCCAGAAAGTCTTCAGCATCAACAAAGGCTCGATCCCGGTTCGCAACGACATGTTGAACAACATGGAAGCGCTGGGCTTCGATTCCTGCGCACAGACCGCTGCCAAAGACTTCCTGGCTGACGCCAAATCCGGCGGCCTGCAACCAAGCATGGCGCACAACATGGCGACCACGCTGGCCGTGCAAGGCGCGTTCTTTGATGTCGTGACCAACTACATCAACGACCCGAAAGCCGACCCGGCCGACACCGCCAAGAAACTCGGCGCAGCGATCAAGTCCGCCAAGTAATGCTTAGCCCCTGTAGGAGTGAGCCTGCTCGCGATAGCAGTTTGTCAGGTAACAGATTCATCAACTGACACACCGCAATCGCGAGCAGGCTCACTCCTACAAAGGGGCGAGTTGCCCATGTAGTCCTTTTCTCTCGTACTGGATTTCCCCATGAGTTCTGTTGCTGTGTTCAGCAAGGCCTCGCCGTTCGATGCATTGCAGCGCTGGCTACCAAAACTGGTGCTGGCGCCGAGCATGTTCATCGTTCTGGTGGGCTTCTATGGCTACATCCTGTGGACGTTCGTGCTGTCGTTCACCACCTCGACTTTCCTGCCCAACTACAAGTGGGCCGGTCTGGCGCAATACGCGCGGTTGTTCGATAACGATCGCTGGTGGGTCGCGAGCAAAAACCTCGCGGTGTTCGGCGGCATGTTTATCGGTATCACTCTGGTGATCGGCGTGTTGCTGGCGGTGTTCCTCGACCAGCGCATCCGTCGCGAAGGCTTTATCCGCACCATTTACCTGTACCCGATGGCGCTCTCGATGATCGTCACCGGTACCGCGTGGAAATGGCTGCTCAACCCGGGCATGGGCCTGGACAAATTGTTGCGTGACTGGGGCTGGGAAGGCTTCCGTCTCGACTGGCTGATCGACCCTGATCGCGTGGTGTATTGCCTGGTGATCGCTGCTGTCTGGCAAGCCTCTGGCTTCATCATGGCGATGTTCCTCGCCGGCCTGCGTGGCGTTGATCAATCGATCATCCGTGCCGCCCAGATCGATGGCGCGAGCATGCCGATGATCTACTGGAAAGTCGTGCTGCCAAGCCTGCGTCCGGTGTTCTTCAGTGCCGTGATGATTCTGGCGCACATCGCGATCAAGAGCTTCGACCTGGTCGCGGCGATGACCGCTGGTGGTCCGGGTTACTCCTCCGACCTGCCCGCAATGTTCATGTATTCCTTCACCTTCAGTCGCGGCCAGATGGGCATGGGCTCGGCCAGTGCGATTCTGATGCTCGGTGCGATCCTCGCGATCATCGTGCCTTACCTGTATTCCGAGCTGAGGACCAAGCGCAATGACTAGTCTCGCTGCCAAACCTGCTATCAGCCTGAGTCGCATCGCGATCTACGCGGTGCTGATCCTTGCCGTACTGCTTTATCTGGTGCCGCTGGTGGTTATGTTGCTGACCAGCTTCAAGACCCCGGAAGACATCAGCACCGGCAACTTGCTGAGCTGGCCGACCGTGGTCAGTGGCATCGGCTGGGTCAAGGCCTGGGCCACGGTTGACGGTTACTTCTGGAACTCGATCAAGATCACCGTTCCTGCCGTGATCATCTCCACCGCCATCGGTGCGTTGAACGGTTATGTGCTGTCGTTCTGGCGCTTCCGTGGTTCGCAGTTGTTCTTCGGTCTGCTGTTGTTCGGTTGCTTCCTGCCGTTCCAGACCGTGCTGCTGCCGGCCTCGTTCACCCTCGGCAAAATGGGCCTGGCGAGCACCACCACCGGCCTGGTGTTTATCCATGTGGTTTACGGTCTGGCGTTTACTACGCTGTTCTTCCGTAACTACTACGTGAGCATTCCGGATGCGCTGGTGAAAGCCGCACGTCTGGATGGCGCGGGTTTCTTCACGATTTTCCGCCGCATCATTCTGCCGATGTCGACGCCAATCATCATGGTCTGCCTGATCTGGCAATTCACCCAGATCTGGAACGACTTCCTGTTCGGTGTGGTGTTCTCCAGCGGTGATTCGCAACCGATCACGGTGGCGCTGAACAACCTGGTCAACACCAGCACCGGCGCCAAGGAATACAACGTTGATATGGCAGCGGCGATGATCGCCGGCCTGCCGACCCTGCTGGTCTATGTGGTCGCAGGCAAGTATTTCGTGCGCGGGCTGACGGCCGGCGCAGTCAAGGGGTAATCATGGCAACGCTCGAACTTCGCAACGTAAACAAGACCTACGGTGCCGGCCTGCCGGACACCCTGAAGAACATCGAACTGTCGATCAAGGAAGGCGAATTCCTGATCCTCGTCGGCCCGTCGGGCTGCGGCAAATCGACGTTGATGAACTGCATCGCCGGTCTCGAAACCATCACCGGCGGCGCGATCATGATCGGTGATCAAGACGTCAGCGGCATGAGCCCGAAGGATCGTGACATCGCCATGGTGTTCCAGTCCTACGCGCTGTACCCGACCATGAGCGTGCGCGAGAACATCGAGTTCGGCCTGAAAATTCGCAAGATGCCTCAGGCGGCGATCGACGAAGAAGTCGCGCGTGTGGCCAAGCTGCTGCAGATCGAACATTTGCTGAACCGTAAACCGGGTCAGCTCTCCGGTGGTCAGCAACAGCGTGTGGCGATGGGCCGTGCACTGGCGCGTCGGCCGAAGATTTATCTGTTCGACGAACCGTTGTCCAACCTCGACGCCAAACTGCGCGTCGAGATGCGCACCGAAATGAAACTGATGCACCAGCGCCTGAAAACCACCACGGTCTACGTGACCCACGACCAGATCGAAGCGATGACCCTGGGCGACAAAGTGGCGGTGATGAAGGACGGCATCATTCAGCAGTTCGGTACGCCGAAAGAGATCTACAACGACCCGGCCAACCTGTTCGTCGCGAGCTTCATCGGTTCGCCGCCAATGAACTTCATTCCGCTGCGCCTGCAACGCAAGGACGGTCGTCTGCTGGCGCTGCTCGACAGCGGCCAGGCCCGTTGCGAGTTGCCGATGAGCATGCAGGATGCCGGTCTTGAAGATCGCGAAGTGATCCTCGGCCTGCGCCCGGAGCAGATCGTTCTGTCGAACGGCGAAGGCAATGGTCTGCCAAGCATTCGTGCCGAAGTGCAGGTCACCGAGCCGACCGGTCCGGACACGCTGGTGTTCGTCAATTTGAATGAAACCAAAGTCTGCTGCCGTCTGGCGCCGGACGTGGCACCGCAGGTGGGCGAAAGCCTGACGCTGCAATTCGATCCGTCGAAAGTGTTGTTGTTTGATGCCAACACCGGCGAGCGTTTGGGTGTAGCGGGCTTGCCACAGACCGATGCGCGGTCTGCGAACGTGGCCCAATTCAAAGGCCGCTGAAATTTGATGTGGGAGAGGGCTTTTGTGGCGAGGGGATTTATCCCCGATGGGTCGCGCAGCGGCCCCATAAAAGCGGGGTCTGCTACGCAGCCCAACGGGGATGAATCCCCTCGCCACAGGGTTCACTCCTACAAAGGAGCACGCGGCGGATTGCCTGTAATCCATCGCAATTTAAGTAAACCGCGTTAGATAAAAACAGTTAATAACAATAAAGACGAGGATGTAGGGATGAAAAAGAAACACGTCAATGCCCGGTTGATCTGCCAAGTATCAGCTGCGGCGGCATTGGTGCTGGCCGGTAACGCCATGGCGGCGGATGCCTTCAGCTCCGATTCGAAATGGATGACGGGCGACTGGGGTGGCGAGCGTACCAAGCTGATCGAGCAGGGTATCGACATCAAGGCTGACTACGTTGGGGAAGTCGGTGGCAACCTGAACGGTGGCTACAACGACGACAAGACTGCGCGTTACGCTGACCAGTTCGGTCTGGGCGTGGCACTCGATCTGCAAAAGCTGTGGGGCTGGGACAACACTCAGGCCAAGATCCAGCTGACCAACCGTAACGGTTACAACATCTCCAACGACCGCGTTGGCGATCCGCGTGCCGGCACCCTGAGCTCCTCGCAGGAAGTTTACGGTCGTGGCCACATGGTGCGTCTGACCCAATTGTGGATTCAGCACCAGTTCTTCGACAACAAGCTCGACGTCAAGGCCGGTTACTTCGGTGAAGGCGAAGACTTCAACACCTTCCCGTGCGACTTCCAGAACCTGGCGTTCTGCGGTTCCCAAGTGGGTAACTGGGCCACCAACATCTGGTACAACTGGCCAGTCAGCCAGGCCGCTATCCGCGTGAAGTACAACATCAACGACGAGCTCTACGCGCAAATCGGTGCTTACAACCAGAACCCGTCGCAGCTGGAACACGGCAACGGCTTCAAACTCAGCGGCAGTGGTACCAAAGGGACTGTGTTGCCGGTTGAATTGGTCTGGTCGCCGAAGGTCAACAGCCTGCCGGGCGAATACCGCGTCGGTTACTACAAGAGCACGGCCGACGCCGACGACGTCCGTGAAGACGTCAACGGTTTCGACGCGGCTACCACGGGCGACGCGTACAAGTCCCACAGCAGCAAAAGCGGCTACTGGTTTGTGGCGCAACAGCAACTCACCAGCCACAACGGTGATGCTTCTCGCGGTCTGAACATCGCGGCCAACGCCACGTTCCACGACAAAGACACCAACTTCATCGATAACTACCAGTCGGTGATGTTTGTCTACAAAGGCCCGTTCGACGCGCGTCCGAAGGATGACGTCGGTATCGGCGCGGCACGTATCCACGTCAACGATGACGTGAAGAAAAACGCCGAGCTGCTGAACGTTTCCAACGGTGTGTCGGATTACGACAACCCGGTGTTCTCGCCGATTCGTGAAACCGAATACAACTACGAAATCAACTACGGCTTCCACGTAACAAACTGGCTGACCGTACGTCCTAACCTGCAGTACATCACTCACCCGGGCGGTGTGGATGATGTGGACAACGCATTGGTCGCTGGCCTGAAAATTCAGTCTACGTTCTAACGCGTCTGCGATAAGCTCCTCTCTATGTGCGCATATTTGCGGACAGCCAAGGCTGTCCGCTTTTTTTTGTGACATAGGTCGATGCAATCATAGGTAATGCCTCTGTGGCGAGGGAGCTTGCTCCCGCTCGGCTGCGCAGCAGTCGTAAACGCTGCTGATGAGATTTGACTGACACACCGCAGTGAATGATTCAGGGACCGCTTCGCAGCCCAGCGGGAGCAAGCTCCCTCGCCACAACAGCAATGTGGAATTTGAATACCCCCATGATTTTCAGGACCGTGGCCCATGCATGAGCATCCGCTACAACGCTTCTTCAAATCCCTGCGCGAACAGCCGATATTCGCTTGGGAGCGCTATCAGATGCGCGACGTGTTGGTGATCGATCACCCGCTGTGTCAGGCGGTGTTCAGTCGTCAGGGCGCGCAGTTGCTGCACTTTCAGCCGCGCCGGCAAAAACCGTGGTTGTGGTGTGCGGCAAAGTGGCCGCATGTCGGGGCGATCCGTGGCGGTGTGCCGGTTTGCTGGCCGTGGTATGGCCGTCATCCGAGCGAGAACGCCTGGCCGTCGCATGGCTGGGCGCGTTTGCTCGACTGGAAATTACTCGACAGCAGCACCGCCGACGATGGCGTGCGTTTGCACTGGCAATTGCAACTGTGCGACTGGCAGGTTGACCTGCACGCGCACCTTGGCGAACGCATGGATCTGCGCCTGAGCACCGAGCATCAGGATGATATGCCGTGCCAGTTAAGCCAGGCTTTGCACGCTTACTGGCGTATTGGCGATGTTGGTGAGATAGCGCTGTCTGGGCTCGAAGGTGCGCAGGGTTACGACCAGTTGAGCCGCCAGAGTTGTCAGCAGGAAGGCGAGTTGCGCGTGGATGGCGGTTGTCAGCGCGTGTTCCAGCATGACGGCGAATTGCAGCTGAAAGATCATGCCTGGCAGCGCGAGTTGTGCATTGATACCGGCGACAGTGCCGACACGGTGGTCTGGCATCCCGGGGCGCGGCCATTATTGGGCGTGACGTGGGATGAGATTTCGGAGTTTGTCTGTGTTGAAGCGGCGGCGGGCGGGACGGACAGCCTGCACCTGGCGCCGGGGGAGAAGGCGCATTTGAGTTTGCAGGCGTGGGTGGCGGCTTGATGATCGTGTGGTGAATCGGCTGGCCCCTTCGCGAGCAAGCCCGCTCCCACAGGGGGAACGCATTCCAAATGTGGGAGCGGGCTTGCTCGCGAAGAGACCGGATCTGTCAGCCGAGATTCCGGATCAGTTGAACTCATCCCCAACCGGATACCGGCTGGCATTCAAGCTCTCTTTGATCTTGCGCAAATGCGGCTGGAAATCCACCCCGCGCCGCAAGGTCATCCCGGTCGCCAACACATCCAGCACGGTCAACTGAATGATCCGCGAAGTCATCGGCATATAGATGTCGGTGTCTTCCGGCAGCGGAATGTTCAGGCTCAACGTACTGGCCTTGGCCAGCGGCGAATTCTCCGCCGTCAAACCCAACACCGAAGCCCCGTTCTCGCGAGCAATGCGCGCCACTTCCACCAGTTCACGGGTACGCCCGGTGTAGGAAATGATCACGAACAGCTCACCGGTGTGCGCCACCGAAGCAATCATCCGCTGCATCAACACATCGGCGTGCGCGGTAACCGCCAGGTTGAAACGGAAAAACTTGTGCTGCGCATCCAGCGCCACCGGTGCCGAAGCGCCGAGACCAAAGAAGTGGATCTGCCGCGCCTGAATCAACAGGTCAACGGCGCGGCTGATCAGATTCGGATCCAGCGCCTGACAAGCGCTGTCCAGCGAGGCGATGGCGCTGCCGAAAATCTTTTGCGTGTAGGCCTCGGGATTGTCATCGGCCTCGACCGCGCGGCTGACGTACGCCGCGCCACTGGCCAGGCTCTGCGCCAGTTGCAGCTTGAGTTCCGGGTAGCCGCTGACACCGAACGAACGGCAGAAACGGTTGACCGTCGGTTCGCTCACCGACGCGGCCTGGGCGAGGGCGGCGATGCTGAAGCGGGTGGCCTGCTGTGGGTTGAGCAGGATCACCTCGGCGACTTTGCGTTCGGCCTTGTTCAGGTCTTCAAGGCGACTCTGGATCTGTTCCAGTAAATTTCGCACGCGGTCCATATGGAATTCCTAATTCACCAGCGCAAAGGTGCGCTGATCTATGCAAATTGGGCCTTTGATGTGGCCCGTCACGGTGGCCTATCCTACTGATGGCTCCGACCGACCACCACTCGGAATCTGTATTTTGCGAAAATGTTGTGGTTATTACTACATTTTCCCTTGAGTGATGCCTTGAAAAAAGGTATTTGTAGCTTAACTTGATAAAAGAACAAACATCATGCCTTCGATTACGGTTGAACCGTGCACCTTTGCCTTGTTCGGCGCTCTCGGCGATCTGGCCCTGCGCAAGCTGTTTCCTGCCCTGTATCACCTCGATGGCGCCGATCTGTTGCACGAAGACACGCGCATCATCGCGTTGGCCCGTGAAGATGGCACCGAGCAGCAGCACCTGGCGTTCATCGCCGCCGAACTGCGCCGCTATGTCGGCAAAGAGCTGGACGAAGCCGTGGCCGAGCGCTTTCTTGCGCGCCTGAGCTACCTGCACGTCGACTTCCTCAAGGCTGAAGATTACGTGGCGCTGGCCGAACAGGCCGGCAGCACGCAACGCATGATTGCTTACTTCGCCACACCTGCAGCGGTGTACGGCGCGATCTGCGAGAACCTGGCGAGCGTCGGTCTGGCAGAAAACACCCGCGTGGTGCTGGAAAAACCGATCGGCTCCGATCTCGAATCGTCGCGCAAGGTTAACGATGCCGTGGCGCAGTTCTTCCCGGAGAACCGCACCTACCGCATCGACCACTATCTGGGCAAAGAAACCGTTCAGAACCTGATCGCGCTGCGTTTCGCCAACAGCCTGTTCGAAACCCAGTGGAACCAGAATTACATCTCCCACGTGGAAATCACCGTGGCCGAGAAGGTTGGCATCGAAGGCCGTTGGGGCTACTTCGACAAGGCCGGCCAGCTGCGCGACATGATCCAGAATCACCTGTTGCAGCTGCTCTGCCTGATCGCCATGGATCCACCGGCTGACCTGTCTGCCGACAGCATTCGCGATGAAAAAGTAAAAGTGCTCAAGGCGCTGGCGCCGATCAGTCCGGAAGGTCTGACCACACAAGTAGTGCGCGGCCAGTACATCGCCGGCCACAGCGAAGGCAAATCCGTCCCGGGTTACCTCGAAGAACCAAATTCCAACACCCAGAGCGACACCGAAACCTTCGTCGCTTTGCGTGCCGACATCCGCAACTGGCGCTGGGCCGGCGTGCCGTTCTACCTGCGCACCGGCAAGCGTATGCCGCAGAAGTTGTCGCAGATCGTCATCCACTTCAAGGAACCGTCGCACTACATTTTCGCCCCCGAGCAGCGCTTGCAGATCAGCAACAAACTGATCATTCGCTTGCAACCGGACGAAGGCATTTCCTTGCGCGTGATGACCAAAGAGCAGGGCCTGGACAAAGGCATGCAACTGCGCAGCGGGCCGCTGCAATTGAATTTCTCCGACACCTGGCGTAGCGCGCGGATCCCCGATGCCTATGAGCGGTTGTTGCTGGAAGTGATGAACGGCAATCAGAACCTGTTTGTCCGTAAAGATGAAATCGAAGCCGCGTGGAAATGGTGTGACCAGTTGATCGCCGGGTGGAAAAAATCCGGTGACGCGCCCAAGCCGTACGCGGCCGGGTCGTGGGGGCCGATGAGCTCCATTGCATTGATCACGCGGGACGGGAGGTCGTGGTATGGCGATATCTAATGTGCAACTGCCTGCGGGCGTAAACGCTCACGAATTCAAGAGCCCGGTGCTGTTGGCTGAAGGTCTGGCGCTGAATGTCGCCAAGCAATTGAGCGAGGCCATTGCGGCACGCGGCAACGCGGTGCTGGTGGTGTCGGGCGGTCGCAGCCCGGTGGCGTTTTTCCAGCACCTGGCCAAACAGGAACTGGACTGGTCGAAGGTCATCGTGACCCTCGCCGACGAGCGCTGGGTACCGGTTGAACATGCCGACAGCAATGCCGGTCTGCTCAAGCAGTACCTGCTCAAAGGCCCGGCGGCGAAAGCGCAGTTCCTCAGCCTTTATAGCGCTGCGGCGAACGTCGAGCAGGCTGCTGAACAGGCTGATCGCTTGCTCGCTGAGCTGCCGCCGATTGACGTGCTGGTGTTGGGCATGGGCGATGACGGTCACACCGCGTCGCTGTTCCCTAACAGTCCGAACCTGGCCGAAGCGCTGCAAGCCGATGGCACTCGCCGTTGCTGGCCGATGCTGGCGCCGAGCGTGCCGCGTCAGCGCCTGACCATGAGCCGTGCGCTGCTGGCGTCGGCGAAACACAAGATTCTGTCGATTTCCGGTCAGTCGAAACTGACCACCCTGAATGCCGCGCTGGCATCCGATGACGTCGCCGCCATGCCGGTGCGCGCGTTTCTGCAACCTACGTTAGAGATTTACTGGTGCCCATGAGCCAAGGAACAGCCGCTATGACAACCCCATCCCCGACCGTTTCCATGGCGGACAAAGTTGCCCTGATCGACAGCCTCTGCGCCAAGGCGCGGATCCTGCCGGTGATCACCATCGCCCGCGAACAGGACGTGCTGCCACTGGCCGACGCCCTGGCCGCCGGTGGTCTGACCGCGCTGGAAGTGACCCTGCGTTCGCAGTTCGGCCTCAAGGCCATTCAGATCCTGCGCGACCAGCGTCCGGAACTGATGACCGGTGCCGGCACCGTGCTCGATCGCAACATGCTCGCGGCGGCCGAAGCTGCCGGCTCGCAATTCATCGTCACCCCAGGCATTACCCGTGACCTGCTGGAAGCCAGCGTCGACAGTCCGATTCCGCTGTTACCGGGCATCAGCAACGCCTCCGGCATCATGGAAGGCTACGGTCTGGGTTATCGCCGCTTCAAGCTGTTCCCGGCGGAAGTCAGCGGTGGCGTCGCGGCAATCAAAGCCCTCGGCGGTCCGTTCGGCGAAGTGAAATTCTGCCCGACTGGCGGCGTCGGCCCGGCCAACATCAAAAGCTACATGGCGCTGAAAAACGTCATGTGCGTGGGCGGTAGCTGGATGCTTGATCCGGAGTGGATCAAGAACGGCGACTGGGCCCGCATTCAGGAATGCACCGCTGAGGCGTTGGCGCTGCTGGACTGATTATTACCAAACACTTCGTTGTGTGTTCTACGGCTTTACGGTGCGCTCGGTCGGCGCACCGTTTTTTTTTGCCCGCAGAAAAGCCAACATCAAAAGATCGCAGCCTTCGGCAGCTCCTACAGGGCGTTGATACGGGATGCAATGTAGGAGCTGTCGAGTGCAACGAGGCTGCGATCTTTTGATCTTGCTTTCAAATGGCTAGGCCAAAAGATCGCAGCCTGGAGTTACGACGCGATACATAGTTACCGCACACAGGCGATTGCGTGGCGCTAATCTGCGTTCTCTTATGGAAGAGAGAACGCATCATGGATCGAGACGCTGCAACACCCTCACCGAACCCGGTGTATCAACTGGCCCCCGAGCAAATCGCCGGGCCGTATTTTCGCAACCCGCAATTGCTGCGCCGCAACATCAGCGAAGGTGCGGAAGGCTTGCCGCTGCTGCTACGCCTGACCATCGTCGATGCCATGACCGGTGAACCGGTGAGCGGCGCGCTGGTGGACATCTGGCATTGCAACGCTCGCGGTGCGTATTCTGGCTGGAGCCGGATCAACCCGGATCTCGAAGTCGACGCCGAAGCCATCGGTTCGATCCCGCGCACCGACGATGACACCTACCTGCGCGGCAGTCAGTTCTGTGATCACAAGGGCAGGGCGCGCTTTACCACGATCTATCCGGGGTTCTACGCCGGTCGTGCGTTGCACATCCATGTGGCGGTGCGCATGGTCACAGGTACCGAGTACCTCGAAGAGCGCAACGTGGCGTGGGTCGGTCAGTTGTATTTCCCCGAAGTAGTGTCGCGCTCGGTGCTCAACGCCAAAGCCTATCGCGGTCGCGCCTCAACCGCTTTGAACAATACTCAGGACAGTTTCTTTGCCGACATGGGCGGCGAGGCTTCGACCCTGACCGTTTGGCCGATCGGCCGCGACTCCCACGAGGACGGTTTCTTCGGCCACCTGACCATCGGCATCGACACCTTTGCGGTGTCGTCGCAGATCAAACCCGAGGACTTCGACAAATACACCGTTTAGGCGATTCAGCGCAGCTCGTTCAGCGCGCGCGTCAGCAATTGCATCTCGGCAGTGGTGGTGGTCAGTCCCGGCGTGATGCGAATGCACGGCCCGCAGGCGGCGCCCGTGCGCACCACGGTGAACAGGTTGTATTCGTTGAGCAGACGCTCGGCCATCGCCTGTTGATTGTCATGGCGAGTGAAACGCAGCGCAGTGATCCCGCAATACAAGCGTGGATCGTCTGGCGTCATCACTTCGATGCCCGGCAACTGGCGCACGGCGCTGACCCACAGGTTGCGCAGGTAATTGATTCGCGCCCCTTTGGCCGCTGCGCCGCCGAGCGAGCGATGCTCTTCGAACACCAGCGGCAAGGTCATCAGCGCCGGAATGTTCGGTGTGCTGTACGAGGTGCGCGAGCGGATATCGTTGACCGGGTAGTGCATCTCGCCCATGTCCGGGTCGATATCGGCCAGCCGCTGCGGAGCGATATAGAGGAAACCGAGAGTCAGCGGTGCGCCGATCCATTTGTGCAGGTTGTACGCGGCGAAGGCGATGCCGAGGGCTTCGAAGTCGAATTCGATCTGGCCGAGGGCGTGGGCGCCATCAAGGATGATGTCGACGCCATGCTCTTTGGCCAGCGCGGCGATGGCCTGCACCGGCATCACCAGACCGCTGCGATGGGTGACGTGCGTGAGGGCCATCAGTTTCAGTTTCGGGTGACGAATAAAAGTTTCGCGGTAGGTGGCCAGCAGGCTCTCGAAAGTCGCCGGATGCGCGTGGTCAATCTCGATGACTTCGACGCCGCGATGCTTGGCTAGCCAGCGCATGGCACCTTTGACCGTGTCGTATTCGAGGTCGCAGATCAGCACCTGATCGCCGGGTTGCAGGCGGTTGTAGTTGCGGATCAGCGATTGCAGGCCTTCAGTGGCGTTGCGGGTAAACGCCACACTCTGCGCGCGCACGCCGATCAGCTCGGCCAGTTGTGCGCGGATGTCGAGGTTGTCGTATTGCTCGTAGCGCTGGCGCACATACACCGAATTGCTGGTGTTGATCAGCTCGATGTTGCGCTGGTACTCCTCGATCACCGTGCGCGACATGCGTCCGAAGTAACCGTTCTCCAGATTGATCGGGCCGGGTTGGACGTCATAGCGGCCGACAAACATTTGCCAGAAAGCTTCATCACGGGCGCGCAGGGTGTTATCGGGCATGGCGGCTGGCTCTATAGAGGAGGGCGCTTCAGTGGCGCGGGGCGGGTTTGCCATGTTTGGCACGCAGCGGTTCGAGCAGCTCGGACAAACCGTTATGGTCGATCTCCTGCATCAGTGCAAGCAATCCGCCGAGTTCGCCGTGCGGGAAACCTTCACGGGCGAACCAGTTAAGGTAAGGGCCTGGCAGGTCGGCGATGATCCGGCCCTTGTACTTGCCGAAGGGCATTTCTCGGGTGATCAGCAGTTCGAGTTTTTCGGGATTCATCAAAAGGATCGTCTGGCTTCAAATCAGATTGGAAAATACAGGCATTCTGCATGCAGGCCAAATGACAGATCATGCAAATAACCGCAATACAGATAGTTCATTTATCTTTAAGTTATTGATTTATAATTGTTTTATTCCTGAGTAAAAACTGGCACGCACACTGCAATATCCCTTGCATCTTCCACCGATCGCAAGGAATTGAAAAATGACCGACATGAATAAAGAAGCCATCTCTGTACTCAATGACCTGATTGAAACCAGCAAGGACGGTCAGGAAGGGTTCAAGACTTGCGCTGAAGACATCAAGCACCCAGAACTGAAAACCCTGTTCGTGACCCGCTCCGCCGATTGCGCTACCGCTGCAGCTGAGCTGCAAGCTGAAGTTCGCAAACTGGGCGGCGATCCGGAAACTTCCACCAGCGTCAGCGGTGATCTGCACCGTCGCTGGGTCGACGTTAAAGCGATGTTTACCGGCAAAGACGAAGAGGCTGTGCTGAACGAAGCCGAACGTGGTGAAGACCATGCGCTGAAGGCTTACAAAGAAGCACTGGAAAAAATCAACAAGCACAACCTGGTGGGCATTCGTGACCTGGTTGAACGTCAGTACCACGGCGTACAACGCAACCACGACCAGGTGAAAGCCCTGCGTAACCAGGCTCGCGCACGCTCTTAAGCGTACGCCAGTAACAAAAAACGCCAGCTAGTCTGGCGTTTTTTTATGTTTGTTTTAAAAGCAAAAGATCGCAGCCTGCGGCAGCTCCTACAGGGACGCATTCCAATGTAGGAGCTGCCGAAGGCTGCGATCTTTTAAATCAACCGATGCTGATGGCCGGCAATGTCGGCAACGTCACCGTCTGCTGTTTACGCGGTGCCAGAATCTCTGCCTCACCATCCACCACCAACTCATCACGCTGGTTAAACACGCGAGTAGCAATGCGCACGCGAAACTTCGGCAGCTTCTCAAGAATTTCCAGACGCACTGTCAGCGTGTCGCCGATCTTCACCGGCTTCTGAAAGCTCATCTGCTGACCGATATAAATAGTGCCCGGCCCAGGCATTTCGCACGCCACGGCGGCGCTGATCAGCGCCCCACTGAACATGCCGTGAGCGATGCGCTCCTTGAACATGCTGGCGGCGGCGAACTCGGCGTCCAGGTGCACCGGGTTGTGGTCGCCGGACATCGCGGCGAACAGTTGAATGTCGCGCTCTTCGACGGTCTTGCTGTAGCTGGCGGTCTGGCCGACTTCGAGGGCTTCGTAAGGGATGTTGGTAACCTGGGTCATCGGTCTTGATTCCTGTGACGGATTAAATAAATCCACAAAAAATTATTCGCTGCGTTGCGGGCGCGGATGGCTGAGCACCTGATCGATCCAGGCCAGCACATCGGCAATCACCTCATCGCGATTGGTTTCGTTGAACAATTCGTGCCGCGCCTGCGGGTAGATCTGCAGTTGCAGGTTCTGGCTGCCGGCCGAGCGCAAAGCGTTGGCCAGATCAGTCAGACGCTTGCCTTCACTCACCGGATCACATTCGCCGCCAATCACCAGCAACGGCAGGCCCGGGTTGATCTGGGCGAGATTGGACGCTTTGCTGATTTGCTGCAAGCCACCGAGCAGGTCGATCCACAGCTGATTGGTGCAGCGAAAGCCACACAACGGGTCGTTGGCGTACAGGTCGACTTCAGCCGGATCGCGGCTGAGCCAGTCGAACGGCGTGCGCACCGGTTTGAATTTTTTGTTGAACGAGCCGAACGACAACCACTCGATCAGCGCACTGCGCCCCTTGCCGCCCTGACGCAGTTTTTCCAGTCGGGCGATCTGCCGTGCCGCGCCATAAAGCGCCACTGGCTGAAAGTTCGAACCGCTGAGAATCGCCCCCTGCAAACTGGCGCTGTGGTGCAGCAGATAGGCCTGCGCGAGATAGCTGCCCATGCTGTGGCCGAGCAGGATGATCGGCACGCCGGGGTGCTGCTGGCCGATGTGTTGATTGAGGCTCGCCAAATCACCCAGCACCTTGCACCAGCCATCGTCGTCGGCGAAATGTCCGAGCGTACCGTGTTCGGCAGTTTTGCCATGTCCGCGCAAATCAGGGGCGTAGACGCCATAACCTTTGTCGCAAAACGTGTCGGCCAAACGGGCATAGCGGCCGCTGTGTTCGGCCATGCCGTGGGCCAGCAGGATCACCGCTTTCAACGGCGCGGCGGGCAGCCATTGGTTGACGAACAGGCGGCTGCGGTCACTCGCGTCCAGCCATAGGGTGTGGTGGATCATGGCGATTCCTTTGCTCAGAGTCGGCACATTGTATAGCGCGTCTGATCAGCCCACGCCACGGCAGGAAGATTCACACGATCAATGACGGCTTTGCCCGTATTTGCCTCAATGGCCATAACTGCTAGTGTCCGTGAAGCTCCGCTTTTTCAGAAATGACAGAAAGCGGCCCGGATCGGCTCAGGTAAAGAGGACAAGAACAATGCAACCTGATTTCTGGAACGACAAACGCCCGGCCGGCGTACCGCTGGACATCGACATGGGTGAGTTCAAGTCGGTGATCGAGGTGTTTGAGCGCTCCTGCAAGAAGTTCGCGGATCGCCCGGCATTCAGCAACATGGGCGTGACCCTGACCTACGCCGAGCTCGAACGTCAGAGCGCCGCTTTCGCCGGTTACCTGCAAGCGCACACCGATCTGGTGCCGGGCGATCGCATCGCCGTGCAGATGCCCAACGTCCTGCATTATCCGATTGCCGTGTTCGGTGCCTTGCGCGCCGGGCTGATCGTGGTCAACACCAACCCGCTGTACACCGCGCGGGAAATGCGTCACCAGTTCAAGGATTCCGGCGCACGTGCGTTGGTGTACCTGAACATGTTCGGCCAGAAAGTCCAGGAAGTGCTGCCCGATACTGACATTCAATACCTGATCGAAGCGAAGATGGGCGACTTGATGCCCACCGCCAAAGGCTGGCTGATCAACACCGTGATCAGCAAAGTGAAAAAAATGGTGCCGGCGTATTCGCTGCCGCAGGCGATCTCCTTCAAGAGTGCGCTGCGCATGGGCCGGGGCTTGGGCATCAAGCCGTTGAAGGTCAGCCTCGACGACATCGCCGTGCTGCAATACACCGGCGGCACCACCGGTCTGGCCAAGGGCGCGATGCTCACCCACGGCAATCTGGTGGCGAACATGCAGCAAGTGCGCGCGTGTCTGGCGCAGCTCGGGCCGGACGGTCAGCCACTGCTGCGCGAAGGTCAGGAGGTGATGATCGCGCCGCTGCCGCTGTACCACATCTATGCGTTCACCGCGAATTGCATGTGCATGATGGTCTCGGGCAACCACAACGTATTGATCAGCAATCCGCGCGACATTGCCGGGTTCATCAAAGAGCTGAAGAACTGGCGTTTCTCGGCGTTGCTGGGCTTGAACACACTGTTCGTTGCGCTGATGGATCACCCGGATTTCAAGACCCTGGATTTCTCCAGCCTGAAACTCACCAACTCCGGCGGCACCGCGCTGGTCAAAGCCACCGCCGAGCGTTGGGAGCAGATGACCGGTTGCCGCATCACCGAAGGCTACGGCCTGACCGAAACCTCGCCGGTGGCCTGCACCAACCCGTACGGCGATCAATCGCGCCTCGGCACGGTCGGTTTGCCGGTGCCGGGCACGTTGTTGAAAGTGATCAACGATGATGGCGTCGAGCAGCCAATGGGCGAGCGCGGCGAACTGTGTATCAAAGGCCCGCAGATCATGAAAGGTTACTGGAACAAACCCGAGGCCACCGCCGAAGTGCTGGATGCCGAAGGCTGGTTCAAATCCGGCGACATCGCGGTAATCGATCCGGACGGTTTCGTGCGCATCGTCGATCGCAAGAAGGACATGATCATCGTCTCCGGTTTCAACGTGTACCCGAACGAGATCGAAGACGTGGTGATGGCCCACCCGAAAGTCGCCAACTGCGCGGTGATCGGTGTGCCGGACGAGCGTTCGGGCGAGGCGGTGAAGCTGTTTGTGGTGGCGCGGGAAACCGGCGTCAGCCTGGAAGAGCTGAAGGCGTACTGCAAAGAGAATTTCACCGCGTACAAAGTGCCGAAGCACATCGTGCTGCGCGAGTCGTTGCCGATGACGCCGGTAGGGAAGATTCTGCGGCGTGAGTTGCGCGATATCGCTTAACGCCTGAAAACAAAAAGATCGCAGCCTTCGGCAGCTCCTACTGGAAACGCATTCCATGTAGGAGCTGCCGAAGGCTGCGATCTTTTGCTTTGAAGCCCCCATTTTGCGGGACTTTCAAGGTGTTCTAGGATTTTTGCTCTAAAATGACTGTTAGCAAGTCTTGAGTCATAAATATGACTGTATGGGCCGCTTTTGGCTCTAGTCGACCCTCGGCAAAGCTGCTACTCTCGGCGCGCTTTGTGACTTCTCGGCCTATCAAAAAGCCAGATTCACCAATACAAAACACACACCAATAATAATCGCATCAAATGCGGTGAAGAATTCGCGTTGCTGAGGAGTGGGCTTCCATGAACGAAGACTTTTGGAAGGATAAGTACCCCGCTGGAATTGCTGCCGACATCAATCCAGATGAGTACCCGAATATTCAGGCAGTGTTGAAGCAGTCCTGCCAACGCTTCGCCAACAAACCGGCTTTCAGCAACCTGGGCAAGACAATCACCTACGGTGAACTGTACGAATTGTCCGGTGCGTTTGCCGCGTATCTGCAACAGCATACCGACTTGCAGCCCGGTGATCGAATCGCCGTGCAACTGCCCAACGTTCTGCAGTACCCGGTGGCCGTCTTCGGTGCCATCCGTGCCGGGCTGATCGTGGTCAACACCAACCCGCTGTACACCGCGCGGGAAATGGAACACCAATTCAACGACTCCGGTGCCAAAGCCCTTGTTTGCCTGGCGAACATGGCGCACCTGGCCGAAACCGTGGTGCCGAAAACCGGCGTCAAACACGTTTTCGTCACCGAAGTTGCCGACTTGTTGCCGCCGGTCAAACGCCTGCTGATCAACAGCGTCATCAGGTACGTGAAGAAAATGGTGCCGGCTTATCACCTGCCGAAAGCCATCAAGTTCAATGACGCATTGAGCAAAGGCCAAGGCCAGCCTGTGGCCGAAGCCAACCCGCACAGCGGCGATGTCGCGGTGCTGCAATACACCGGCGGCACCACCGGCGTGGCCAAGGGCGCGATGCTCACCCACCGCAACCTCGTCGCCAACATGCTGCAGTGCAAGGCGCTGATGGGCTCGAACCTCAATGAAGGTTGCGAGATTCTGATCACGCCGCTGCCGCTGTACCACATCTATGCGTTCACCTTTCATTGCATGGCGATGATGCTGATCGGCAACCACAACATCCTGATCAGCAACCCGCGCGACCTGCCGGCGATGGTCAAGGAACTGTCGAAGTGGAAGTTCAGCGGTTTCGTCGGCCTCAACACGCTGTTCGTGGCGCTGTGCAACAACGAAGGTTTCCGCAAGCTGGACTTTTCGGCACTGAAGGTGACTTTGTCGGGCGGCATGGCCCTGCAACTGGCCGCTGCCGAGCGCTGGAAAGCGGTGACCGGTTGCTCGATTTGCGAAGGTTACGGCATGACCGAAACCAGCCCGGTCGCCACGGTGAACCCGATCCAGCATATTCAGATCGGCACCATCGGTATTCCAGTGCCATCGACCCTGTGCAAAGTCATCGACGATGCCGGTGTCGAGCAGCCAATGGGCGAAATCGGCGAACTGTGCGTCAAGGGCCCGCAAGTGATGAAGGGCTACTGGCAGCGTCAGGAAGCCACCGACGAAATGCTCGACAGCGACGGCTGGCTGAAAACCGGCGACATCGCGCTGATCCAGCCGGACGGCTACATGCGCATTGTCGATCGCAAGAAAGACATGATTCTGGTTTCCGGTTTCAACGTTTATCCGAATGAACTGGAAGACGTACTGGCGACCCTGCCGGGCGTGTTGCAGTGCGCGGCCATTGGCATCCCGGACGAGAAGTCGGGCGAAGCGATCAAGATTTTCATCGTCGCCAAACCGGGCGTGACGCTGACCAAGGAAACGGTGATGGAGCACATGCGCGCCAACGTCACCGGTTACAAGGTGCCGCGTTCGGTCGAGTTCCGCGATGCACTGCCGACCACCAACGTCGGCAAGATCCTGCGCCGCGAACTGCGCGATGAAGAGCTAAAGAAGATCAAGGCCAAGTCCGCCGCCTAAAACACAAAGCCCCGCAGATGCGGGGCTTTTTGTTGGTGCGGAGCATGGCTTGGGTTATGCGTTGAACCTGCCCCTCACCCCAGCCCTCTCCCGAAGGAGAGGGGGCCGATCGCGTGCAGTTCAAAACCTGAGTTCGACTCGATATCCCATGTCGGCGTACCTCGCCCAAACACCTCGGTCAGTTCCCTCTCCCTTGGGAGAGGGCTAGGGTGAGGGGAGGGGAGCGGCACTGATCCTACTGACGGAACGGCGCAAAATTCACATTAGTCCCCGCCGGACGCATGTCCTGCAGATACGAATCCTTGTCTGCACTCAATTCCAGGCTCAGCGCCGCTTTGCGCTTGCCTTCGTTGCGAATCACCAGCCCTTCGAGCTTTTCACGCAGAAACACCGTCGGCACTTTCAGGTGCAGCAGTTCGTCGGTGGCCGGCGTGTGCATCAGCAGGTGAATCCACTCGTACTGACCAATCGCCAGGCGCGACACTGGCAGGTCGAACCACCAGATGTTGCGGTTGCGGTTCAGTTCGGCGAAGTGGCAATTGTTGGTGCCGAGCACGGCGCCGCCCAGTTCCTTGTTTCTACGGGCGATGGCGAGCGTTTTATCGAGTTTCATAACATTCCTGCAGGATCGGTTCCTGGCGCGTGGCGCCCTTATGTTGCGCATTCTCGGGGCATTGCACGCAAACATAAAGCCCAACCTGTTCGTCGCGACGAAATGATCCGGCGAAAAATAAATGAAACTTGGCGCAAACCCGGCCAGTCAATCATTACGTACTGACTTTTCCCCCTAATTGCACCAAGGAGAAACACCATGAGTAGCACAGGCGATAAAGTAAAAGGCATGGCCAACGAAGCGGTCGGCAACGTCAAGCAAGGCGTCGGTAAAGCCACCGACAACACCAAGCTGCAGGCCGAAGGCAAAGTCCAAGAGAAAAAAGGCGAAGCCCAGCAAGCGGTCGGCAAAGCCAAGGACGCTGTCAAAAAAGGCGTCGACAAGGCGTAATCCAGCCTTGAACGAAAGACACGAGCGGCCATCCAAGGATGGCCGTTTTTGTGTCGAAACCCTGCTGGCACCCACCAAGGTTCGCCAAACAGGCTACCTTGATGTAAAAAACGGCCCCTGAGTCGCCACGACTTCAAACCTGTATTGCGGCGAAAGGAGACGCGAATGATATTTCCAGACATGAAAGGTCTGCCCCTGCACCGAGTGATGGTGCGCACGGTCACTGAATTCGTCGATGACGAAATGTCGACCTACGCCTCGGCACTGGCCTACCAGATGCTGTTCTCGCTGTTCCCGTTCATCCTATTTCTGATCGCCCTGATCGGTTTCCTGCACCTGCCGGACTTCTTCTCCTGGCTGCGCCTGCAATCGGAACTGGTGCTGCCACCGCAGGCACTGGAATCAGTCAACCCGGTGATCGACCAGTTGCAGCAGTCCAAGGGCGGCTTGCTCTCGGTCGGTATCGTCATCGCGCTGTACACCGCGTCTGCCGGCGTGCGCCTGATGATGAGCGCGATGAACGCGGCGTATGACGTGGTCGAAGGCCGACCAATCTGGAAGCGCTTTCCGCTGTCGGTGGTCTACACCGTCGGCATCGCCGGCATGCTGCTGATGGCCGCCGCGCTGATGGTGCTCGGCCCGCAAGTCATGGGCTGGATTGCCGCGCAAGTAGGGCTGGAAGAGGTCATCGTGACCATCTGGACGATCGCGCGCTGGCCGGTGATCGTGATTTTGATGATGGTTGCCGTGGCCCTCATCTATTACGTAATGCCGGACGTCAAACAGGAATTCCGCTTCATCACTCCGGGCTCGGTATTGGCCGTGGTGGTGTGGATCATCGCCTCGTTGGGTTTCGCGTTCTACGTGAAAACCTTCGCCAACTACAACGCGATGTATGGCAGCATCGGGGCGATCATCGTGCTCTTGCTGTATTTCTACATTTCCGCCGCGGTGCTGCTACTCGGCGCGGAGATGAATGCGGTGATCGAGCACATGTCCAGCGAGGGCAAAGACGAGGGCGAGAAAGTCCCCGGCGAACTCGATGAACAACCCAAACAACACGTCTCGGGCCTGGGCCGCGATCACTCGCTCAAGCCGGACACTGACGAAGCCACATCATGATCCGTGAAATCCTCAAAATGGGCGACGAGCGCTTGCTGCGCATCGCCCCGCCGGTGCCTCCGGAAATGTTCAACAGTCCTGAGTTGTGGCAACTGATCGACGACATGTTCCAGACCATGGAAAGCGTCGGCGGCGTCGGTCTGGCCGCGCCGCAGATCGGCGTCGATCTGCAATTGGTGATCTTTGGTTTCGAGCACAGCGAACGTTATCCGGACGCCGAAGCCGTGCCGCAGACGATCCTGATCAACCCGCTGATCACGCCGTTGAATCCGTTGATGGAGGAGGGGTTTGAAGGGTGTTTGTCGGTGCCGGGTTTGCGTGGCGCGGTGGATCGTTATCAGCAGATTCGCTACGAGGGTTTTGATCCGAAGGGCGAGCCGATCATGCGTGTGGCTTCAGGTTTCCATGCGCGGGTGGTTCAGCATGAGTGCGATCACCTGATCGGCCGGTTGTACCCTTCGCGGATTACTGATTTCAGCAAATTCGGTTTCACCGAAGTAATGTTCCCGGATCTCGATCCCACAGCTGACGATTAACCAGAATCAAAAGATCGCAGCCTTCGGCAGCTCCTACAGGGATAGGTGTAGGAGCTGCCGAAGGCTGCGATCTTTTGATCTTCACCCCAGGCCCATCGCAATCATCGGCTTGCTCCGCGCATACCGGCTCAATCGCTCCGCCATCGCCTGCGGCAACTCAGGATCGAACCGGAACCCGCGCCGCTCGTAAAACCCGCGCAAATCCGGATGACAGAACAGCCACACCGGTTCCGTCACGTGCTGCACCGCCGCCGCGATCAACTGCGCCGCAATCCCCTGATCCCGACACCCCGGATCAACAAACAACCCGGTCAACCAATGCCCACCCGCCACCGGTCGTAAGCACAACGCCGCAACAATTTCCCCACGTCGCGCCACCCACAATTGCGCATCACGCACGGCTTTCATCGAGGATTGGTGGCTGCGGTAAAACTTGTTCATCAACGGCCAGAGAGACGCGTCGAGCAGGCTGTATTGGGTATCGGGCATGGGTTCTGACTGTCGGTAGATTTCGCGGCGATTATAAAAGAACGCGCGCGTCTGGATAGGTGTATACCTGAGCTCACATCCCCTGTGAGTGGAGTACGCATCATGTCCAAAGGTATGGATTCAAAGAAAGCCGCGAAGAAGAAACCGGCCAAGACCGCGATTGAAAAACGCGCGGAGAAGAAGGCCAAGAAAACCGATATTTTCGGTCATTGATCACGCCTTTCGGAAGCCCGGTTCTCGGGCTTCCCTGTTGATCCAAAATAATCTGCAAGATTCTCGGTGGTCGTTGCACAGAAAGGGAAGGAACCCGCTGCGAGCAACGCCATGTCTCATTATTTCGACGCCGCCCACCGTCAACACATCGAAACCCTGCGCCAACGTTTTACCGCTCGCAGCGACTGGCCGACCTGGCTGTTGTTGATCGGCGTGTATGGCGGCTGGTTTGCAATCATGTTGAACAGCCACTGGCTGGGACGGGGTTTAAGTACCGTGCTGCTGATTCCGCTGCTGGTGCTGTGGCTGTCGGTGCAACACGAATTGCTCCATGGTCATCCGACGCGCTGGATTCGCTTCAATAAAATTCTCGGCTATGCGCCGTTTGCCGTGTGGTATCCGTACACGCTGTATCGCGACAGCCATCTACTGCATCACCGCGATGAGGATCTGACGGTGCCCGGTGTCGATCCGGAAAGCCGTTACCTGACGCGGGGGCGCTGGCAGGGCAGTTCGCTGTTTGAACGCAGCTTGCACTGGCTGAATAAAACCGTGCTCGGGCGTTTCGCCATCGGTGCGCCGTTGGGCTTGCTGGCGTTGGCGAGTGAAGAATTGCAGCGGCTGAAAAACCGTGAGCGCCAAGCCTGGCTGATGTGGCTGACGCATGGCGCGTTCACGCTGCTGATGTTGTGGTTTATCGCGCGCTACAGCGTGTTGCCGGTGTGGCATTACCTGTTGTTGATCAGTGTGCCGGCGCTGTCGATTGCGATGATCCGCTCCTACTATGAACATCGACCGCACGCGCAACCGGAGCAGCGCACGGTGCTGAATGAAGCTGGGTGGCCGTGGCGCTGGCTGTTTCTTAATCTGAATTTTCATCTGGTGCATCATGATTTGCCGGGGCTGGCGTGGTACGACTTGCCCAGGGTCTATCGCGCACATCGTGAGCAATGGGTGGCGAGGAGTGGCGGGTTTCTGGTGCAAGGGTATGGGCAGTTGTGGCGGGAGCATGGCGTCAGACCGATCGATAGTCCCGAGCATCCTTATCACTAACCTCAGGCCCCCCACACAACCCCCTGTGGGAGCGGGCTTGCTCGCGAATGCGGTGGGTCATTCAAAGTATTTTTTACTGATTCACCGCTTTCGCGAGCAAGCCCGCTCCCACAGTTGGAAATTTGTTGTCAGGAAATATGCGTATGACTCAACACCACGCCGAACTCCTCATGTACACCGCCCCCGAGCCCATCCGTGTGGCCAACGAGCGCTGGCTCGCGCGCATCCTTGACCACCTCGGTCACACGCGCCTGAGCGCTGAAACCCTGTCACTGCCCGAACTCTGGTTATCCCCCAACTTGCTACTCACACAAACCTGCGGCTATCCATTGATGACGGCATTAAAAGGCCAGGTTCGTGTGATCGGCCGCCCACGCTACGAACTCCCGGACGCGAGTGCCGGCAACCATTGCAGTCTGATCCTCAGCCGCGCCGATGACTCACGCAAAACCTTGCCAGCCTTTCGCGACAGTCGCGGCGTGATCAACAGTGAAGATTCCAACAGCGGCATGAACCTGTTGCGCCAACGCCTCGCCCCGTTGCATCGCGATGGGCAATTCTTCTCCACGGTCGGCATCAGCGGCGGTCACCGTGAAAGCCTGCGCTGGTTGCGTGAAAAGCGCGCAGATCTCGCCGCCATCGACAGCGTCACCTACGCCTACCTCGCGCAGCATGCGCCTGAGGAAGTCAGGGGACTACGTGTTGTTGGACGCAGTGCGTTCAGTCCGACGTTGCCTTTTATCACCGTCGCCAGTGCTACAGACGAACAGATCGAGCGGCTGCGACAAGTGATGAATCAGTCGTTGCACGAACTTCCGGATGTTGTGCAAACGTTGGGATTGCCTGAGGTGTTGGCGGCGGGAGAGGGTGATTATCAGGTGGTGCTCGACTATCAGCGTGAGGCTGAGGAGTTGGGGTATGGCCGCTTGCGTTGAAAGATCGCAGCCTTCGGCAGCTCCTACATAATCCTGTAGGAGCTGCCGAAGGCTGCGATCTTTTGATCTTGTATTCCATAATCGAATATAAAAATGAAATTTAAATATTATTAATGCATAAGGCGCCTTGCTACGATCGCGCCACCGGAACACCGGACATTCAGCGACCCCTAACCCAGGAGCCCCTATGTCCGGCGCCGACCTTTCCCACCGCCAACACCTGGCCGGCCTGTTCCGCGCCCATCACCACTGGCTTTGCACCTATCTGCGTCGGCATCTGTACGACGCGGCGAGCGTTGAAGACATCGCCGCCGAAACCTTCGCGCAACTGCTTGAATCATCATCCCTGACCGCGATCCGCGAACCCCGCGCCTTGCTCACCACCGTCGCGCAACGCCTGCTTTATCAACACTGGCGCCGCGCGGATTTGCAGCGTCGACATCTGCAAACATTTGATGAGGAGGGCACCGCGTCGCCCGAACATCTCGCGCAACTGTCGCAAACCCTGAAGCGCCTCGATCACACCCTGCAACGCCTGCCCGGCAAAGTCCGTTCGACCTTTCTGCTCGCCCGCGTCGATGGCCTGACCTACCCGCAAATTGCTGCCGAACTGGGCATCTCCCAGCGCTCGGTCAGCGTGTACATGACCCGTTCCCAAGCCCTGTGCGATCGCCACAGCGCCAACCAATTCCTACAAGACAAGAGGTCTGCATGAGATCGATCAAAACCCTGCTCGGCGGTTCGCTGCTGGCGCTGAGCCTGAGCGTCGGCGTTGTTTCAGCGGCGGAGAAATCCGCGCCGATTCACTTCGGCGACATCACTTGGGAGAGCGGCAGTTTTATCACCGAAGTGCTGCGCCTGATTGTCGAAAAAGGCTACGGCTACTCGACCGATACGCTGCCGGGCAGCACCGTCAGCCTCGAAGCAGCGTTGGCAAAAAACGATATTCAAGTGATCGGCGAAGAGTGGGCCGGGCGCAGTCCGGCGTGGGTGAAGGCTGCTGCTGAAGGCAAAGTATTCGGGCTCGGCGATACAGTGAAAGGTGCCACCGAAGGCTGGTGGGTGCCGGAATACGTGATCAAGGGCGACCCTGAGCGCGGCATCAAACCCTTGGCGCCGGAACTGAAATCGGTGGCGGATCTGCCGCGCTACAAAGACCTGTTCCGTGATCCCGAAGACCCGAGCCGTGGGCGTTTCCTCAACAGCCCGACGGGTTGGAC
Organism: Pseudomonas sp. 18058; assembly: GCF_902706155.1. Lineage (NCBI taxonomy): Bacteria > Pseudomonadati > Pseudomonadota > Gammaproteobacteria > Pseudomonadales > Pseudomonadaceae > Pseudomonas > Pseudomonas sp. 18058. The sequence continues at coordinate 99,022 of NZ_CACSJY010000014.1, read as the reverse complement.
ATCGGAGATCGTCAACACTCAGAAGCTCAAGGCGTATGCGCTCAACGACAGCTTCGTCAACTTCCGCACCGGCTCCGGCGCGGCGCTGGATGCCGAGGTGGCGTCGTCGATCAAACGTGGCAAACCGGTGCTGTTCTACTACTGGTCACCAACGCCGCTGCTCGGGCGTTTCAAACTGGTGAAACTCGAGGAACCGCCGTTTGATGCCGAAGCCTGGAAGACCTTGGCCGATGCCAATAATCCGAATCCCAAAGGCACGCGGTCGATGCCGGCGAGTCTGGCGATTGGCGTGTCGGCGCCGTTCAAGGCGCAGTACCCGGAGCTGGTGACGTTTTTTGAGAAGGTCGACTTGCCGATTGATCTGTTGAACCAGACGCTGGCGGGGATGAGTGAAAAACGTTTGCAACCGAGGGTGGTGGCGCAGACGTTTTTGCGCGATCAGCCGCAGGTGTGGAAATCGTGGGTGCCCGCAGAAGTGGCTACCAAAGTCAGCACCAGCCTCTAATTCCCAACGCCGCCCCCCCCCCTGTAGGAGCTGCCGAAGGCTGCGATCTTTTGATCTTGAAAAAATCAAAGTCCAAAGATCGCAGCCTTCGGCAGCTCCTACAGGGGGCTGTTCATTTTCCGCTGAACCGATTCTTGTGCAAAAAGTCCTCACTACTGGCCGACTAGTGGCCTTGCGCAAGGTTTTGCGCTAGCTATGCTGCTCTGTAACTAACTATGTCGACCGTGCACGGTTAGTCTGCAAATTCATGCTGCCAGAGTGCGCAACCCAAGGCACCGACACTGAACCAACAAGGAGCGTTTTTTAAATGGAAGTTCTTCAACGCGTTAGGGCTGGCCCGCGAGCGGGCTATCAAGAGAAGGATGTCTTGATTAGAGCGTCGCTGCATGGACTCTCCGATTGACCATCATTTATCACCTGACAACTTCCTCCCGTGGAGGAATGCGTGTGCCTGTTCTTTGGAACGTAGTGGTGGATCGTGAAAGACCTGAACTTTCATCAAATCAAAAGTCCGCGCGGAAGGTGATACAACCATGTTTAACCTACATCACAAGGCTGACCTGCTGGAAATCGAACGATTCAGCTGTGCCTTGACCGAGGCCAATGCCAAGTTGGCTGCGATCAGCCGTTCGATGGCGATGATCGAATTCACCCCCGACGGCATCGTTCTGGATGCCAACGAAAACTTCTGTAAAACCATGGGCTATGGCGCCGATGAAGTGCGCGGCAAACATCACCGGATCTTCTGTGAGGAAGCGTTTTACCGCAGCGAGGAATACGCCAAGTTGTGGCGCGACCTGGCCCGTGGTGAACCGATCAGCGGGACGTTTCTGCGTTTGAACAAAAGTGGCAAGGAAGTCTGGCTCGAAGCCAGTTACATGCCGGTGTATGGCCCGGACAAGCAAGTTAAAAGCGTGATCAAAGTCGCGTCCGACATTACCGCGCGGATTAACAAGGAGCATGAAGAAGAAGCCATGCTCGCGGGGATCGGTCGCTCGATGGCCGTGATCGAGTTCACCCCGGAAGGCAATGTCATCACCGCCAACGACAACTTTCTCAAGACCATGCAGTACTCGCACAACGAAGTCGTTGGGCATCACCACAACATGTTCTGCCACCGCAGCGAATCCGAATCGTCGCAATACAAAGCTTTCTGGGCTTCGCTCAATCGCGGCGAATATCACTCGCACCGTTTCGAGCGCAAGAACAAGTCCGGGCACATGGTTTACCTCGAAGCCTCATACAACCCGCTGTTTGATGCCAAGGGCCGCTTGTACAAAGTGGTCAAGTTCGCCAGCGACATCACCCAACAAATGACCACGCTGCAGAACGCTGCGGAATCGGCCCACAGCACCTCGGTACAAAACGACGCCTGCGCGCAAAAAGGCTCACAAGTCGTGCAGCAAACGGTGCAGATCATTCAGGACATTTCCCGCGACCTCAACGAAGCGGCAGTCAGCATCGATGCGGTGAGCAAACAGTCAGACATCATCGGCACCATCGTCCAGACCATTCGCGGGATTGCCGATCAGACCAATTTGCTGGCGCTCAACGCCGCGATCGAAGCGGCGCGTGCCGGCGAGCACGGGCGCGGGTTTGCCGTGGTGGCGGATGAGGTGCGAAGCCTGGCGGCAAGAACGAGTCAGGCTACTTTAGAGATCGTCGACGTTGTACGGCGCAACCACGACCTGTCGCTGAGCGCGGTGTCGAGCATGCAGTCGAGTCTCAGCCGTACCGGACTTGGTGTGGAGCTGGCGAACGAGGCGGGGGCAGTGATTCAAGAGATTCAGCAAGGCTCACGTCACGTCGTCGATGCCATCAGCCAGTTCAACGAAACCCTGCAACTGAACTGACACCACACCGCCCCCTGTAGGAGCTGCGGCACGCTGCGATCTTTTGATCTTGATCCTATAAATTCAGATCAAAAGATGAGGATCAAAAGATCGCAGCGTGCCGCAGCTCCTACAGGATCAGGCAATGTTTTCCAGCGCCAGATTACGCGTGCGCGGGCCGAAGTAGCCGATGGTCAGCATCACGATCAACATGCTGCTGGCAATGAACGCCAACACGCCGGGCGTGCCAAAACTGTCGAGAAAAAAGCCGATCAGCAGGCTGCTGAACACCGTCGACAAACGACTGAACGAATAGCAGAACCCTACCGCGCGGGCGCGAATGTTGGTCGGGAACAGTTCGCTCTGGTACGAGTGATAACTGAAGCTCAGCCAGGCGTTGCAGAAGGTGATCATCACCCCGCAAAAGATCAGCCCGAAGGCACTTGTCTGCAGCGCGAATAACGTACCGAAGGTCATCGCACCGAGGGCCGAGCCGACGATCTGCCATTTGTTCTCGAAGCGGTTGGCGAACTTGACGAACAGCAGCGGCCCGAGCGGGTAGGCGAGGGTGATGATGAACGCGTACATCAAACTGTGGGTGACGCTCACGCCCTGGCCGGACAGCAGCGCCGGCAACCAATTGCCAAAACCGAAAAAGCCGATCGCTTGAAAGACGTGGAAGACGATCAGCATCAAGGCGCGGCGGCGATAGGGCGGTTGCCAGATATCGGCGAAACGACCCTTGCCTTCAACATCGACCGACACGGTTTCCGGCATGTCCAATGGCTGGCCATGATCCTTCTCGCAGCGTGCCTCGATGTTATCGAGAATCCGGTTGGCTTCGTCGAATCGACCGTGCTGCGCCAACCAGCGCGGCGACTCCGGCAGACGCTTGCGCAACCACCAGATAAACAGCGCAAACACCGCGCTGGCCAACACCACCCAACGCCAGCCGGACACACCGAACGGCGCCTGCGGCACCAGCCACCACGACATCAACGCCACCGCCGGCACCGACAGAAACTGCACGAAAAACGCGAAGGCGAATGCGGAACTGCGCATGCGCTTGGGCACCAGTTCCGAGAGGTAAGCGTCGATGGTCACCAACTCGATGCCCAAACCGATGCCGACCAGAAAACGCATGCAGATGATGCCCAGCGCCGAACTCTGAATACCCATCAACACCGTCGCCACGGTGTACCAGACCAGCGCGAAGGTGAAGATCGCGCGGCGACCGAAGCGATCCGCCAGCGGACTGAGCAGACTGGCGCCGAGGAACAGGCCGAGAAACGTCGCCGAAGCGAACGCCGCTTGATCGGAGAAACCGAACACGCCCTGATTGCCGGTGGCGAAGATGCCGTCGCGGATCAGTCCGGGGCTGATGTAGGCGGTCTGGAATAAATCGTAGAGTTCGAAGAAACCACCGATCGACAGCAGCGCCACCAATCGCCAGATCGTCGCGACAGCGGGGAGACGGTCGATACGGGCGGAAACTTCGGCAGCGCGGATCGGGTCGATGCCGTCGCTTTGCGCGGCGGCGGGGGCGTGTGCAGTCATGGGCAGATCCATTTTTTATTGATGGAAAAGCTTAGCCTGCTATCGGAAACCACGGATTGTGAAGATCAGCGATTTGCGCCGGAAAACTGCTGATTTCTTGCAATATCTGCTTACGAATTAACGATTTATGCCGCAGCCGCCGAATCCGGCAGTGCCGAGGCCGGCAAACCGAAAATCCGGTCGAACAGCCAGTTGAACGCGAACGTGTAGCACGGGATGAAAATGATCAGCGCCAGATCCAGCAGAAATGCCTGCACCAGGCTGATGTTCATCCACCAGGCAATCAACGGAATCAGGAACACGATCAAGGTCAGTTGAAAACCGATGGCGTGGGCGATGCGGCGTTTCACCGTGCGCGTGCGCGACACCTGACGGCTTTCCCAGCGCTCGAACAATGAGGTGTAAATGAAGTTCCAGGTCACGGCGATGGTGGTGATGATCACCGCGAGTGGCCCGGTGCTGCCCGGCGAAGTGCCCGACAACAGCGCCAGACCGAGGGCGGAGAAGGTCATGCCGATCACTTCGTAAAGCGACACGTAGACCAGTTTGCGTTTGACGCCTTGCATGGGAATTGCCTCTTTCTTGCCGTTTGTTGGCCAGCGGGACTGGCGAAGGCGACGAAAGATAGCTTCAATAGGGCTGACAGAAAAAGTCAGTAGCTTTCAGTTTTGGTGATAGGTAGATGAAGTGAATTTCAACAGCGATAGCATCGAGTTGTTTCTTGCGGTGATTGAGCGCGGCTCGTTTTCGGCGGCGGCTCGGGCATTGGGTCGGGTGCCATCGGCGGTGAGCATGAGTATTGGCAACCTTGAGGCTGAACTCGGTTATCTGCTGTTTGACCGCAGTCATCGCGAGCCACAACCCACGGCGATGGCGCTGTCGTTGGTGCCGCACGCGTGACTGATCGCCGAGCAACTCAAGCAACTGCAAGTGCACGCGGTGGAGTTGTCGTTGGGGCTGGAGAGCAAGTTGTCGATTGGCGTGGTTGCGGACATTGATCGGCGGCGTTTGCTCGCGGCGATCAAGGTGATCGCCGAGCGTCATCCGCTGCTCGACATCGAAGTGCTGACCGCGCCGCAGGATGACGTTTTGGCGATGCTGCACAGTGGTCGTGTCAGTGTGTGCCTGGCGTTCGCCGGGTTAAGCATGAACGTGCTGGAGCGTTTTCAGTTCGTCGGCAGCGAACGGATGATCGCCACGCTGGCGGCGGACAGCCCGTTGTTGCGGGGGCAGGATTTGTTTCTGGAAGATCTGGTGCATGTGCGGCAGATCATCGTCGCCAGTCGCGACTTGCCGATCAGCGAGACGCGGCCGTTGGTGGCAGAGTCGTATTGGCGCACCGACAGTCTTGAGACGGCGATGGAGATGGTTGAGGCGGGATTGGGCTGGGGCAATTTTCCGTTGTCGGTGGTGCAATCGCGACTGGATAACGGCCGGCTGAAACGCCTGAATTTCCGCAACATCGAAAACGGTCTGGTGATGCCGGTGCATGCGGTGTGGCTCAAAAGCCAGCCGCTCCAGAAAGGCGCACTGGCCCTCGTTGATCTGTTGAGTGGTTGATTGCTCCCACGCTCCGCGTGGGAACGCAGCCCGGGACGCTCTGCGTCCCTTCACCGCCGAACGCGGAGCATCCGTTGAGGCATTCCCACGCAGAGCGTGGGAATGATCGGATTGCGAAGCGTCAGGTACTTTCGCGAATCTTCAGTTCGAAGCCCATGTCTTCCACCGGGCGCGCGACCGAGTTGCCGGCCATCAACGTCAACATCTGCTCCGCCGCGCGCCGCCCGATCGCCTCACGTGGGGTGTTGATGCTGCTCAAGCGCGGCACCATGTGTTCGGACATCGGCAAGTCGTTGAAACCGAGAATCGCCACCTGCTCGGGAATCTTGATGCCGTTGCGCAGCGCTTCTAATAAAGCACCTTGCGCCAAATCGTCGTTACCAAAGAAGATCGCATCAACATCCGGATGCGCCGCGAGCAACTGCAAAAACAATTCCCCACCCAAGCCCACCGACGAAGCACGCGGCGTCAGCACTTCCAGATCCGGGTCGTAACGCCCGGCCTTCTGCAGTGCTTTGCGGAAACCCTCACCGCGCAACAACGTACGTTGATCGAGTTGCGCGCCAATGTAAGCAAGACGCTTGCGCCCACGAGAGAGCAAATGCTCAGCCGCCGTCTCCCCGGCACTCAACTGCGAAAACCCGACGCAATTCACCCCGGCAGCGCTGTCGAGTTCCATCATGTACACGCAGGGAATGTTGCTCGCCTCAATCATCCGCCGCGAACTTTCCGTGCGATCAAACCCGGTCAGCAGAAACCCGCGCGGCTGGTACGCCATGTAATTGCGCAGCAGGTTTTCTTCTTCATCGCGGGAATAGTGGAAGTTGCCGATCAGTACTTCGAAGCCCTTGGGCGTGAGCACCCGATGAATGGCTTCCAGCGTGTCGATAAACAAAAGGTTGGATAACGATGGCACCAAAACCACCACCGAATGGCTCTGCGCCGAGGCCAGAGCGCGGGCGGCAGGGTTGACCACGTAGTTGAGTTCGAGGGCGGCTTTGCGGACTTTTTCTACCAGTTCGGTGGCCACGGTGCTGACCCCACGCAAGGCGCGGGAGGCGGTAATCGGACTGACACCGGCCAGGCGGGCAACTTCATTCAGGGTGGGACGGCCGGTGGTGCGGGTATTTTTATCGTTTTTAGGGGTGGTCATCGACGGCTTGCCAAACAAAAATCAAGGCACTAAGGTAGCGCTGTCCTGATGCAGCTGTAAATGCGTAAGCGAGGTCCTGCCTGATCTTCGCTTTTTGGCGTTGGGCGCAAACCTGCTGCAACCCAAAAAAACGACAAGAAGGCGTCGGCAACTTCTGCCTGTGCACTAGAGTCATAGCTAGCAAAGGTAGCGCTGTCTGCGCGCTGAGGTGTTATATGAGTCATCCCATCACCGCCCTGGTCATCATGGGCGTTGCCGGTTGCGGCAAGACGTGCGTCAGCGAGGCCCTGTGCCAATTGAGCGGCGCCACTGCCATTGAAGGCGATACTTTCCATCCGGCCGCGAACATCGAAAAGATGAGCGCGGGGATCCCCCTGAACGACGACGACCGCGCCGGCTGGCTCGACAGCCTGTGCGTCGAATTGCGTCGCGTCGATGCGCTGGGCAAACGCCCGGTGCTGACCTGCTCGGCCCTTAAACACAGTTATCGCGAAGTGTTGCGCAGCGCCTTGCCGGGCCTGGGCTTCGTGTTTCTTGAGTTGACCCCTGAAGTCGCCGCTGAACGTGTGTCCCACCGTCCGGGCCACTTCATGCCGGCCACGTTGATCGAAAGCCAGTTCGCCACCCTCGAATCGCCAGTAGGCGAGCCGTTGACCCTGGCGCTGAATGCTTCGATCCACAACGTTGAAGAACTGGCGTCGCAGGCTCACGTCTGGTGGCAGGCCCACGGTCTGAAACAGGCGGTATGAGTGTGTTGAAAGAGATAGCGCTGTCCTCACGATTTCTGTTTAACCCGCTTTAATAACAACAACAATCCAGGAGACACCCCCAATGTTTGGCATGTCCCACGACGCGTTTCTGCTGCTTGATGCAGTGGTCACCGTGATCGGACTGATTGTCCTGATCACCAAGTTCAAGCTGCACCCGTTTATTTCCCTGACCATCGCTGCCGCGTTCCTCGGTCTGACCTCCGGCATGCCGATCGGCACCATCATCAAAGCGTTCCAGGACGGCTTCGGTGGCGTGCTCGGTTTCGTCGGCATCATCCTCGCGCTGGGCACCATGCTCGGCAAAATGATGGCTGAATCGGGCGGGGCGGATCAGATTGCCCAGACCCTGATTCGTGCGTTCGGCAAGGACAAAGTCCAGTGGGCGATGATGTTCGCCGCGTTTCTGGTCGGCATCCCGCTGTTCTTCGAAATCGGTTTTGTTCTGCTGATTCCACTGGTGTTCATCGTGGCGCGCCGCACTGGCGTGTCGATCATCAAGATCGGTATCCCGCTGCTCGCCGGTCTGTCCGCCGTGCACGGTCTGGTGCCACCGCACCCGGGCCCGCTGCTGGCTATCGGCGTGTTCGGCGCGGACATCGGCAAGACCATTCTTTATGGTCTGATCGTGGCGCTGCCAACCGCGATCATTGCCGGTCCGATCTTCGGTACCTTCATCGCCAAGCACATTCCGGGTCACCCGAATCAGGAACTGGTCGATCAATTGGCCCGTGAAAACGATGACTCGGCGAGCCTGCCGAGCTTCGGTATCACCCTGGTTACCGTGCTGCTGCCGGTGTTCCTGATGCTGCTGAAAACCTTCGCCGACGTCGCGCTGCCGGACGGTCACTTTTTCCGCACCTGGATGGACATGATCGGTCACCCGATCTCCGCACTGCTGCTGGCGTTGCTGCTGTCGCTGTACACCTTCGGTCACAAACAAGGCATCGGCTCGCAACAGATGCTCAAGTGGCTGGACGCAAGCCTGGCGCCAACCGCCGCGATCATTCTGATCATCGGTGCGGGCGGTGGCTTCAAGCAGATGCTGGTGACCAGCGGCGTGGGCGACGTGATCGGCCACATGGCGGTCAGCGCACAGATCTCGCCGATCCTGCTGGCATGGCTGGTGGCGGCGGTGATCCGTATCGCGACTGGTTCGGCAACTGTGGCGACCATCACTGGCGCGGGCATTGTGGTGCCGGTGGTGGGGATGATTCCGGGCGTTAACCGTGAGTTGCTGGTACTTGCGACCGGCGCCGGTTCGTTGATCCTGTCGCACGTGAACGACGCCGGTTTCTGGCTGGTGAAGCAGTACTTCAACATGACCGTGGCCGAGACGTTCAAGACCTGGACGGCGATGGAAACCATCCTGTCGGTGGTTGCGTTGGGCTTCATTCTGCTGCTGTCGCTGTTCGTTTAAGCGCTTCTTGCAGACACAAAAAAACCGCAGCGATGCGGTTTTTTTGTGGGTGATCGTTCCCACGCTCTGCGTGGGAATGCCTCAATGGACGCTCTGCGTCCGCTTTGGGACGCGGAGCGCCCCGGGCTGCATTCCCACGCGGAGCGTGGGAACGATCAGTGCGTCAGGCGGAGGTTTTCGGGGCCAGGCCATCGGCACGGAACATCCCGCGAATGCCGCGTACAGCCTGACGAATGCGGTCCTGGTTTTCGATCAGCGCAAAGCGCACGTGATCGTCGCCATACTCACCAAACCCCACCCCCGGCGAGACGCAAACCTTCGCTTCAGCCAGCAGTTTCTTGGCGAATTCCAGCGAACCCAGATGCGCATATGCCTCGGGAATCTTCGCCCAGACATACATCGACGCCTTCGGATTCTCGACCATCCAGCCCAGTTCATGCAGGCCTTTCACCAACACGTTACGACGCTGACGATACTGCTCGGCGATGTCGCGCACACACTGCTGATCACCTTCCAGCGCCGCGATCGCCGCGACTTGCAGCGGGGTGAACGTGCCGTAGTCGTGGTAGCTCTTGATCCGCGCCAAGGCGTTAACCAGTTCCGGATTGCCGACCATGAAACCAATGCGCCAGCCCGCCATGTTGTAGCTCTTGGACAGGGTGAAAAACTCCACCGCGATGTCCTTGGCGCCCGGCACTTGCATGATCGACGGGGCTTTCCAGCCGTCGTAGACGATGTCGGCGTAGGCCAGATCGTGAATCACCAGCACATCGTATTGCTTGGCGAGGGCGATCACCCGTTCGAAGAAATCCAGCTCCACGCACTGCGCGGTCGGGTTCGACGGGAAGCCGAGGATCATCATTTTCGGCTTCGGAATCGAGCCGCGAATCGCTCGTTCCAGCTCATCGAAGAAGTCCACACCCGGCACCAGCGGCACCGAACGCACTTGGGCACCGGCAATCACTGCACCGTAAATATGAATCGGGTAGCTCGGGTTCGGCACCAGTACGGTGTCGCCCTGATCGAGGGTCGCCAGCATCAAATGCGCGAGGCCTTCCTTGGAACCGATGGTGACAATGGCTTCGCTTTCCGGGTCGATATCGACTTCGTAGCGTTGCTTGTACCAGTTGGAAATCGCCCGGCGCAGGCGCGGAATGCCCTTGGACGTCGAGTAACCGTGGGTGTCTTCGCGTTGGGCCACTTGTACGAGTTTTTCGACAATGTGCGGCGGCGTGGCCCCGTCGGGGTTGCCCATGCTCAAGTCGATGATGTCTTCACCACGACGACGCGCGGCCATCTTCAGCTCGGCGGTGATGTTGAAAACGTAAGGGGGGAGTCGATCTATGCGCGCAAAGCGGCGCGGCGAACCTTGTTCGGCCATTGTTGCCTCGGATAACGTAAGCGCCCGGAACCGTCCGAGCGACGCTGGTCACTGCGGTGACCTGTGGCGGAAGATAAGGTCAGTGATGGCATACTGTCCAGCCCGTTTGTTAACAAATTTTTCCAAGGAAAATGGTTGATGGAATTCACCAGCGGCTTCTTGCTGAGCCTTTCGCTGTGCCTGGATATCGGCGTGGCCAACATCGCAATGATCACATTGGCGATGCAGCGCGGTTACTTTCAAGGCTTCGCGCTGGGCCTTGGCACCTGCGTCGGCGACTTGATTTATGCGGTGCTGGCGCTGGCCGGGATGACAGTTCTGCTGCAATACGAAAGCGTGCGCTGGGTGCTGTGGATCGGCGGTTCGGCGCTGCTGATCTACTTTGCGGCGAAGATGATTTACTCGGCGATCCATCACGAAGCGCTGCTGGCCGAGACGGCGGAGGTGGGGCAGAACTCCCATCGCAAGGAATTCTTTCGTGGGATTTTTCTCGCCATGTCGTCGCCGAGCGCGATTCTTTGGTTCGCTGCGGTGGGCGGCACGCTGATCGCCCGCTCCGGTGGCGGTGGCCCGGTGAGTTCGGCGCTGTTCCTCGGTGGTTTCCTCTGCGCCGGGCTGCTCTGGTCGGCCGGTTTGTGCTTTGCTGCCAGCCACGGTGGCAAGCTGTTGGGTGATAAGCTTTTGCGCTATTCATACATAGCATCTGCAGCGATCTTCTGCTATTTCGCAGTCTACGTGATCGTATCCGGCTACAACGAATTCGTCGGTTCCGGTGCCGTCGAGCAGTTGCATTCGCTGTAACCGTGCGAAACGGGTTTGGCTTTCTATACTCCCAGCCGAACCCCTTTTTTGTGCCAGGAGTCGAGTCATGGATGAGCAAACACGCGTCGAAGTGGCTGAACCTCGCTTCGAACATGGACACTTCCTGCTGATTGCAGGATTTGGCGATCGATTTACCCAAGACACCGCCAAGGACATCCCGGCGCTGTGGGAGAAATTCCTGCCGCACCTGGGACGAATTCCCGGGCAAAAAGGCGAAGTGACCTACGGCGTGTGCTGCAATTTTGACGGCAAGGGCGGCTTCGATTACATCGCCGGCGTGGAAATCACCAAGCTCGACGAACTGCCGCAGGACGTCTATCGCTGGGTCGAAGTGCTGCCCCGTCAATACGCGGTGTTCGAACACAAAGGGCCGCTCGATCAGTTGCCGCAAACTCTGCAATACATCTACAAAACCTGGTTGCCGACCTCTCACTACGTCGAGCTGAATGCCCCGGAACTGGAGCGTTACAGCGCCGATTTCAACCCGCGCCTGCACACCGGCAAACTGGAAATCTGTGTGCCGGTCGATACCAAGGCCTGAGCCGACAGTGATGAGGCGGATCAAAGGATCCGCCTCATGCGTTTGCGCCGTGTGCGGATCGATATGCCCCCGCGATTCCTTTATGCTTTCAGCACTTTCTTCTGCTGATTTCCGAGCCGCCATGAACACCGTCATCCGCAACGTCACCGCCGTCGACCTGGATCGCTGCTACGCCATCGAAACCGTTGCCTACGAAGGCGACGAAGCCGCCACCCGCGAGAAAATCGCCACACGCATCGCCACCTGGCCGGAAGGCTTTGTCGTGGCGGAAGTGGATGGCGTGGTGGCGGGTTTCGTCAATTCGGGCGCGGCGTTTGATGTGCAGATGTCGGATGAGGCGTTCAAAGAGTTGATCGGCCATGACCCGAAAGGGCCGAACGTGGTGATCATGTCGGTGGTGGTGCACCCGGATTATCAGGGGCAAGGGTTGGCAAAGCGTTTGATGGCTGCATTTATCGAGCGCATGCGCGGGATGGACAAGGCGACGATTCATTTGATGTGCAAGGAAAAGCATATTCCGCTGTACGCCGGGTTTGGCTTTGCCTACATCAAACCGTCGGAGTCGGATCACGGCGGGATGGCGTGGCACGAGATGATCCTGACCCTCTGACAACACCGCAAAACCCATGATCGTTACCACGCTGATCGTTCCCACGCTCTGCGTGGGAATGCCTCCCGTGATGCTCTGCGTCACGACTTTGGGACGCAGAGCGTCCCCGGCTGCATGCCCACGCAGAGCGTGGGAACGATCATCAAAAACCGCTTGTGGGAGCAGTGGTGTGTTCAGGCCATGTGTCAGAAAGGGCGGTCTGCTTGCGCACCGCCCGCTCGTGCGGCAGTCAGTAAATCGCTTCCAGCGCTTCGACTGAGTCGATCATCCTTACTTAGAAAACCAGCCCCATGCGCCGTTCGTAACCGATCCGGCCCTTGTACGCTTCGCCGCTGTCGACGTAGCCGTGCTTGGCGTACAGCGCAATCGCCGCGTCGTTATCCGCGTCCACCGACAACTCCAGCCCTTTGATCTCCGGCCAAGCCTGACGCGCGACCTCGGGCAGCGCTTGCAGACACGCCTTGCCATAACCCTTGCCCTGCGCGCGGCGATCAACCTGCAACGCATGCAAGGTGGCGCTGTGTTCATCGGCCCAGGCCGGCAACACGGGCGGGCGCTTGAGCAGCAGAAACGCCACCGGCACTTCATCCGCCAGCAAGGCAAAACCCTTCACGCCGGGGCCTGGTTTCGACAACAAGGTGTGCAACGCACCGTGAATATCGCCGGAGAACTTGATCTGCTCGGCATGGATTTCAATCGCCTCGACTTGCTGACGCTGCAAAGCATTCAGGCTGTCGTACGGCACGAGTTGGGCTGACACGGGAATTTCCTTTTTCCTACAAAGATAAGCCTCGGATTCTAGCGATTTTGGCCTCAGTGGAAATTTTTTGTTTCGCCTGTCGATCTGCCGATCCACCAAGCGACTAAGGGTGTCTTCACAACAAAAACCACGGAGAACACCATGAGCGCACAAAGTGATATCCAGACCCTGATCAACACCTACCGCGACGCCGTGATGAAAAAGGACGTAGAGAAAGTCATGGCGCTGTACGCCGACGACATCGTCTCGTTCGACGCGATCAAGGCCCTGCAATTCAAGGGCAAACCGGCGTACCGCGAACACTGGGTCGCGTGCATGGAAATGTGCCCCGGCCCGCACATTTTCGAATTCAATGAAATCGCCATCGAAACCGCCGACAACATCGCCTTCGCCCACTGGGTGGCTAACTGCGGCGGCACCAATGAAAAAGGCGAAACCCAGAGCTGCTGGATGCGCGTCACCGCCTGCTATCGGCAGATCGGCGGGGCGTGGAAAATCGCTCACGAACACTGGTCGGCGCCGTTCGATCCGATGAGCGGCGCGACCCTGTTCGATGTGCAACCCTGATCTTCAGCCATAGTTGATCCGTCCGCTTCAGGAGAACGCCATGAAGTATTTATGCTTGGTCTACAGCGATGAGCGCTTGCTGCATTCATCGCCCGACAGCCCGGAAGACGCCGAATGCTGGGCCTACGCCGAGTCGATTCAGGGCAGCGGGCGAATGGTTGCCGCCGAGGCCTTGGAGTCAGTGCAGACCGCCACCACGGTGCGTATGCGCAACGGCAAAGTGTCGATCACCGATGGCCCGTTCGCGGAAACCAAGGAGCAACTGGCCGGTTTCTACCTGATCGACGCCAAGGATCTCAACGAAGCGATTCAGGTCGCCGGCAACATTCCGGCGGCGCGGGTCGGCAGCGTTGAAGTGCGCCCGGTACGGCAGTTGAATGTCTGAGGTTCGGGCGCGGGTCGAGCAGGTCTATCGCGAAGACTCGCGGCGGATTCTGGCGACGCTGATTCGCCTGCTGGGTGATTTCGACCTCGCCGAAGAAGCCTTGCACGAAGCGTTCTTCGTCGCCGTCGAACGCTGGCAGCGCGACGGCGTGCCGGAAAATCCGCGCACCTGGCTGGTCTCGACCGGGCGCTTCAAGGCGATTGATGTATTGCGCCGCCGCGCCCGGTTCAAAGCCTCACAGCCGATGTTGCTGGCGCAACTAGAAGAACTCGAACAGGCCGACTGGAGTGGCGAAGACGTGGAAGATGATCGTCTGCGGCTGATCTTCACCTGTTGTCACCCGGCGCTGGCGGCGGATGCGCAAGTGCCGCTGACCTTGCGCGAAGTCTGCGACCTGACCACCGAAGAAATCGCCCGCGCATTTCTCTCGGCGCCGGCGGCGATTGCCCAACGCATCGTGCGGGCGAAAGCCAAGATCCGTGACGCGAAAATCCCTTATCAAGTGCCGAGCCTGAGCGAATTGCCCGAGCGCCTCGACAGCGTGTTGCGGGTGATTTATCTGGTGTTCAACGAAGGCTATTCGGCGTCGGTCGGCGCTGAACTGACCCGCGAAGATCTGACGCGTGAGGCGATCAGGTTGGGGCGGTTGTTGATGGAATTGCTGCCGGAGCCGGAAGTAATGGGGCTGCTGGCGATGATGCTGTTGCACGAATCACGACGCTCGGCGCGCACCTCGCCGAGTGGTGAACTGGTGCTGCTGGATGATCAGGATCGCGCGTTGTGGGATGCCGGGTTGATCGCTGAAGGTTGCGCGCTGGTCGAGCGCGCGCTGACCACGCGACGGTTTGGGCCTTATTGTTTGCAGGCAGCGATTGCGGCGGTGCATGCCGAGGCGCCGACGGCGGCGGAGACGGATTGGGAGCAAATCGTTGGTTTGTATGACGTGCTGTTGCGGGCGGTGCCTTCGCCGGTGATCGAGTTGAATCGAGCGGTGGCGGTGGCCAAGCGCGATGGGGCGTTGGCGGGGTTGCAGTTGATTGAAGGGATTTTGGCGCGGGGCGAGTTGCAGGATTATCACTTGGCGCATTCGGCGCGGGCGGAGTTTTGTCGGCAGTTGGGGCGGGTGGAAGAGGCGCGGGAGGCGTATTTGCGGGCTCTGGAGTTGACGCGGCAGGAGCCGGAGCGGAGGTTTATCGAGGGGCGGCTTGGTGAACTGGGTTGAGCTGAAATCTTCACTGGCACTGCCGGCCTCTTCGCGAGCAAGCCCGCTCCCACAGTTGATTGCGTTCCAAATGTGGGAGCGGGCTTGCTCGCGAAGGGGCCATTAAGGCCAACCAATAAATCAGGCCTGCTGCCGGGTCGCGGCCATCACTATCTCGCGAATACACACCCCCTGCGGCTGCCCATACGCATACTCAATCGCCGTCGCCACATCTTCAGCACTCAACACCGTGCCGCCCATGTCCTGTTTCCAAGCCTGATACCCAGTCTTGATCGCCTCATCCGTGGTGTGGCTCAGCAACTCAGTTTCAACCGCCCCCGGCGCAATCGTCGTCACACGCACATTGTGCGGCGCCAGCTCCTCGCGCAGATTCTCCGACAACCCATGCACCGCAAACTTGGTGCCGACATACGCGACATGGTTCGGGAACGTCTTGCGCCCGGCCACCGAACTGACGTTGATAATCGTCCCGTGCTTACGCTCGATCATCCCGGCCACCACTGCGTGTACACCGTTGAGCAGACCCTTCACATTGACGTCGAGCATCTGATCCCACTGCGCCGGATCCTGCTCGCTCATTGCGCCCAGCAACATGACGCCAGCGTTGTTGATCAACGCATCTGCCGGGCCGAATTGCGCTTCGGCTTCAACCACCGCCGCGAGCAGTGCGCTGCGATCGGTGATGTCGACTTTGCGGCTCAGGCTGTGCGGCAGCGCCAACGCTTCAAGGCGTTCATCGCGACGCGCGAGCAACAGCAGCGGATGGCCGGCCGCGCTCAAACGACGGGCGGTGGCTTCGCCGATGCCCGAACTGGCACCGGTGATGATGATCAATGGCTTGCTCATGGGTGAACTCCTGAAATAAGTATTTCAAATGACTGAACGATGGGCGCAGTATATTTAGCGCCGTTGCGGCTGAAAAATGCCTTATTCCTCTGTCTGCTATCGGAATCTCCTATGGATATCCGTCATCTCAAAGCCTTCCTCGCCGTGTTCGAAGAACGCAACATCACCGCCGCCGCGCAGCGCCTGTTTATCAGCCAGCCAACGCTGTCGGTGACGATCAAACAGTTGGAGGAAGAGCTCGGCGCGACGTTATTCGTGCGCCAGCCGCGCGGTGTCGAAGTCAGTGATGAAGCGCGGTTGCTGTATCCGCAAGCGCGGCGAATGGTCGCCGACGCCGAGGCGCTGAGCCGAATGTTTCGCGGCCGCGAAAACCGTGCGCCGCTGACCCTCGGCATCGAGGGCGACATCGCTGCCAGCCACATCGAAGCCTTTGTACGCATGGCGCATCTGGCATTGCCGAATCTGTTGCTGACGATGGAGGAGGGCTGTCAGGGTGATGGACGCTTGGCGGTCGAAGAGATGTGTTGCGAGGACGAATTGTTCCTGCCGCTGTGGGAAGAATCCTATGTGATGGCGCTGCCGTTGAATCATCCAATGGCGGCGGTGCAAGCGAATTGGGTGCCGATTGAGGATTGGATTACCTGTCCGCAGCATCCGTCGCATCAGCGCTTGATGGCGTTGTACGGGCGTTCGCCGGAAGCGGTGGCGGGGCATGCCGGCTCGTTGCAACAGGCGTTGCACATGGTGGCGGCGGGAGTTGGCGTGGCGATGTTGCCGCAGTCATTGGTGACCGGACATGCGCGGGTGGTGGTGCGCCCGTTGCACCTGCCGGCACCGACGCGAAGGGTGGGGTTGTGTTATGCGGCGCAGGCGCTGGAGCTGCCGGCAATGCGTGGGTTGCATGAGTATTTTTTGTTGAATCGACCGGTGATGATTGAGGCTGCTTGATTGGGTGTCTGGGGTGACGCCTTCGCGAGCAAGCCCGCTCCCACAGTGTCCGAGTCGCATACAAAATCAATGAACACCTCGATACCTGTGGGAGCGGGCTTGCTCGCGAATGGGGCACCGCTATTCCAGCATCTTGTTAAGCAACCAGCTCCCCGCCGGCCCCGGCGGATACAGCCGCGACCACAGTGCATCGACAAACACCGGTTTCGGCCAGCCACGCACTTTCAACTCCACCAGCAAATCATTGCCAAACCGTTGCGCCAGCCAACGCGGCAACGGCGCCCAGCCAAAACCCTTTTCGGCCATTTCCAGCAACATCAAATAACTCGGCGCCGACCACACCCGGCCTTTGCCACGACTGTCATAGGGATTAACGATGGTCGCCAGGCGCAGCTCGCGATGCAGCTCCAAGGTGTGCTGATCAATGTGCTCAAGCGTCGCCAACGGATGATCGCGATTGACGAACAGAGCGATTTCCGTGCGTTCGGCCACGGTCGAGGTCACCAGATCTGGCGGATAATTCTCCTGCATCTCCGCAAAGGCCAGATGCGCACGACCGCGTTGCACCAGTTCAATCAAGTCATCGCATTCGGCGATCAAACATTCCAGCTCCAGATCCGGATAACGCTGCTCAAACCCAACCAGCGCCGCTTCAAAACGATAGGACTGATACGTGTCGGAAATCGCCACGGTCAGCTTCGGCTCGACACCCTGGGACAACTGCCGCGCGGTCATTTCCAGACGACTGGTCGCCGCCAGAATCGCCTCCGCTCGTTGCAACATCACATGGCCCGCGGGGGTGAGCGTCGGTTTTCGGCTGCTGCGATCAAACAGCACCAGATCCAGATCGATCTCAAGGCTGGCCACTGCCGCGCTGATGGTCGACTGGCTGCGCCCGAGTTTGCGCGCCGCCGCCGAAAACGAACCTTGGGTCGCCGCTTGCACAAACGCCAACAGCACTTCTTGCGAGGCCATGAACTATCGCCTTGATCGATGGTTATTGGTTATGAAGTATCGGTGTGAGGGTAGATCATGGCAACCATCTTCACTCAAGGAGTCAGGCAATGACTGCCCCTAAATCCATCACTGAACGTATTTTCCAGGCCGTTGGTTTCGAACTGCTGGCCATTCTGATCTGCACGCCGCTGCTGGCGTGGTTGATGAAAAAACCGATGCTTGAGATGGGCGCGGTGACGGTGTTAATCGCGATGCTGGCGCTGGGCTGGAACGTGGTGTTCAACCGCTACTTCGACCGGGTACTGGCGCGGATGAATGTTGCGCATAACGCCTGGGTGCGGGTGGTGCATGCGCTGCTGTTCGAGGGTGGTTTGATCGTGATGGGCGTGCCGCTGATTGCGTGGTGGTTGTCGGTGAGTCTGTGGCAGGCGTGTTTGCTGGATATCGGCGTGCTGCTGTTCTTCCTGCCGTACACCTATGTGTATCACTGGGCGTACGACGTGCTGCGCGAACGCTTCATGACCCGTGGCGTTTGCCAAGGCTAACTCGATCCTCGTGTAGGAGCTGCCGAAGGCTGCGATCTTTTGATCTTGATTTAAAGGGCAAAATCAAAAGATCGCAGCCTTCGGCAGTTCCTACAGAGGTAGGTGTTTTCAGGGACGTTAGAGGAACATCCCGCCGGAGGCTTCAACCCGCTGGCCATTGATCCATTGCGCACCCGGCGACAGCAACAACGCCAGCGCCCCGCCAATATCATCCGGCTGACCGGCGCGTCCCAGCGCGGTGTTGTCCGCGACCATCGCATTCACCGCCGCATTATCGCGAACCGTCCCGCCACCAAAGTCAGTTTCAATCGCGCCTGGCGCCAACGTGTTCACGGCAATCTGCCGCGCGCCCAGCTCTTTCGCCTGATAACGAGTCAGCACTTCAATCGCGCCTTTCATCGCCGCATAAGCACTGGCGCCCGGAATGGTGAAACGCGCGAGGCCGCTGGAGATATTGATGATGCGTCCGCCGTCGTTAATCAGCGGCAAGAGTTGCTGAGTCAGGAAGAACGGCCCTTTGAAATGCACGTTCATCAGCATGTCGAATTGCTCAACCGTGGTCTCGGCGAAGCTCACGTGCAAACCGACCCCGGCGTTGTTGATCAGGAAATCAAAACGCTCACATTCAAATTGTTCGCGCAGCGCTTGCTCAACCTTCGCGCCGAACCCGGCAAAGCTGTCGCTGCGACCGACGTCCAGTTGCAGCATCACCGCTTTGGCGCCGAGTTTTTCCAGCTCCACGACCAGCGCCTGCGCTTCATCCGCGCGGCTGTGATAAGTGCCGATGATGTCGACGCCTTGGGCAGCAAGGTGCAGGGCGGCGTTTTTGCCGAGGCCACGACTGGCGCCGGTGATCAATGCGATTTTGCGGTTCATGGGACTTCCTCGATGCTGGTGAGTGGTGATGGGACTCAGTTTATTTGTCCGCCAATAGGTGATAAACAGACTGAAATCGGAATCACTGATCGGCTCAGCCGAACAATCGTCAGGTGCTTACATGAACAAACTGGAACTGCTGCGCACCTTCGTCCGGGTCAGCGAACTGTCGAGTTTCACCCTCGCCGGCGAGAGCCTCGGCCTGCCGCGCTCTACCGTGTCCGAACACGTGCAGGCACTCGAAACACTGCTCGGCACGCGCCTGTTGCAGCGCACCACGCGCAAAGTGCAGGCGACGCAGGACGGTTTGGTGCTGTACGAGCGCAGCAAGGATCTGCTTTCGCACATGGACGAGATTGAAGGGTTGTTCCGCCAGGATGAGGCCTCGCTGACCGGGCGCATTCGGGTCGACATGCCAAACATTCTGTCGCGACGTCTGGTCATGCCGCTGTTGCCTGAGTTCATGGATCGTCATCCGAATCTCGAACTGGAAATCAGCAGCACCGACCGCCGCGTCGATCTGCTCAGCGAGGGTTTTGATTGTGTGGTGCGCATTGGCGCGCAGCCGGATCAATCGGTGGTCGTGCGGCATTTGGGCGATTTTTCGATGATCAACTGCGCGAGCCCGGCTTACCTTGAACGCTATGGTGTGCCGCAGACGCTGGAGGATCTGGCGCAGCATCGGCTGGTGCATTACGTCGGCGTAATGGGTTCGCGTTCGGAAGGGTTTGTGTACGAGGAGGGTGGTGAGGTTAAGCGTTTGCCGATGGCGGGCAGTGTGACGGTCAACAGCACGGATGCTTATGAGTCGGCGTGTCTGGGCGGGTTCGGTTTGACCCAAGTGCCACACTCGGGCATGAAGCCGCATTTGGATAACGGCGAACTGGTGACGGTGTTGCCGCAGTTTACGGCGCCGTCGATGGCGATTTCGTTGTTGTATGCCAGGCAGCGACATTTGCCGTTGCGCGTGCGGGTGTTCATGGATTGGCTCGGCGATGTGATCCGCTCAACCCTCTAACCCACACCTTGCACTCAAACCTCACTGGATCTCTATCTGAAACGGCTACCTGTAGGAGCTGCCGCAGGCTGCGATCTTTTGATCTTTAAAAACAGGATCAAAAGATCGCAGCCTTCGGCAGCTCCTACAGGGAATTGTTGTGGGTCAGAAGATTTGGGTGAACAGCCAGTAGAGGCTGCCCGACAGCAGGATCGCCGCCGGCAACGTCAGCACCCACGCCATCAGCAAATTGCGGATGGTCTTCATCTGCAACCCGCCACCGTTGGCAACCATCGTCCCCGCCACACCCGACGACAACACATGCGTCGTCGACACCGGCAAACCAAACATATCCGCCGCGCCAATGGTCAGCATCGCCACGGTTTCCGCCGACGCACCCTGGGCATACGTCAGGTGCGTCTTGCCGATTTTCTCACCCACCGTCACCACAATCCGCTTCCAGCCAACCATGGTGCCAAGCCCCAGTGCGATGGCCACGGCGATCTTCACCCACAGCGGAATAAACCGCGTGGCGTTGTCGATCTGTTGCTTGAACAGTTGCAGTTTGCTGCTGGTGTCGGCGTCGAAATTGCCGACCTTGTTCTTGTCCATCAGGCGAATACTTTCGCTGGCCAAGTACATGTCGTTACGCACGTTGCCCATGGCTTCGGCCGGGACTTTCGCCAGCGAACCGTAGCCCCGGACTTCTTCGCCAATGTGCCCGGTGAGGGCGGCGAGGGCGGGGATCAGTTGCGGCGTGGCTTCCTTGCTGCGCACGTAATCGGAAAGGATTGGACGCGGATCAGCCGGCGCCGGCTGCGGCGCACTTTTTACCAACGCTTGCTGGGTGACTTGCGCCACAGCGGCGAACTGCAGCGATTGTTCCTCGGGCATGGTGCGGTTCAAGGCGTACGCCATCGGCAGCGTGCCGACCAGAATCAACATGATCAGGCCCATGCCTTTCTGGCCGTCGTTGGAGCCGTGAGCGAAGGACACGCCGGTGCACGTGGCGATCAGCAAACCGCGAATCCACCAGGGCGGCGGCGCGTTGCCTTCCGGTGCCTTGTACAGCGAACGATTCTTCACGAACGCGCGCAGCGCCAGCAGCAACAGCGCCGCGCAACCGAAACCCACCAGCGGTGAGAGCAGCAGCGCGTAACCAATCTTGGTCGCCTGCGCCCAATCGACACCGCTGGTGCCGTCGCGGCCGTGCATCAAGGCATTGGCCACGCCGACGCCGATGATCGAACCGATCAGCGTGTGTGACGAAGAAGCCGGCAAACCCAGCCACCAAGTGCCGAGGTTCCACAGGATCGCGGCGATCAGCAGGGCGAAGATCATCGCGAAACCGGCCGACGAACCGACCTGCAAAATCAACTCAACCGGCAGCAACGCGATGATGCCGAACGCCACCGCGCCGCTCGAAAGCAGCACACCGAGAAAGTTGAAAAAACCCGACCAGACCACCGCGACATTCGGCGGCAGCGAGTGGGTGTAGATCACCGTAGCAACGGCGTTGGCGGTGTCATGGAAACCGTTGACGAACTCGAAGCCCAGCGCAATCAGCAGCGCCACGCCGAGCAGCAGGAACGGCGTCCACGTCGTGACAACCGTGCCGAGTTCGTGCATGTCGTGCATCAGGCTGTAGGCGGTGAACAGCATGCCCATCGCCAACACGGCGAAAAAGATCACGTAGGTGAACGGGCTGGTTTTCTTGTCGAGGACGGGCCTGCCGCTGGGGGCGGATGTGTGGCTGGCGGTCAGGGAGGGAGTAGCCATGAGCGGACAATCCTCAGCGAGGGAAGGAATGTCGCCCATGATCATTGCAGAATGTTACAGAGAGACTGCGGCAGATCAGTATTTGCTCTATTAGCCCCGACCACTGATCTGAAGAACGATGCAGATCCCCTGTGGGAGGGGGCTTGCTCGCGAAAGCGGTGTGTCATCCAAAATGATTGTGTCTGACACACTGCCTTCGCGAGCAAGCCCGCTCCCACTAAGGATCTGTGGTGGACACAGAAAAGAGGAGCTCAGTAATCACCTCTTTTACGAAACGCCCACCGCCCCGCAATCACGGTAAACGTCGCCACCAGCGCCACCAATATCCAGAACCCTTCCGGATCCTGCGACAGTGGCACGCCGCCCACATTCATCCCGAAAAAACCGGCAATGATGTTGATCGGCAACGCCAGCACCGTTACCACGGTCAGGGTAAACAGCGTGCGGTTGCTCTGTTCGTTGAGGTTGGCGGCGATCTCTTCCTGGAGCAATTTGATCCGCTCACCCAGCGCCGTGAGGTCGTTAATAATCAACGCAAACTCTTCAGTGGATTTGCGCAGCTCCTTGACGTCCTCCTTCTGCAACCACGGCGGCGGCCGATTGAGCAGGCGCAACAGCGAACCCGGTTCCAGCGCCAACAGCCGTTGCAGCCGCACCAGCACCCGTCGATTGGCACCCAGTTCCGCACGGTTGGTCGACAGCTTTGAGGAGAGCAATTCATCCTCGACCTGATCCACACTCATACTGGTTTTGCGCACGATTTGCGTCAGCACCTCACCCTGATCCCGCAGTAAATGCACGAGCAATTCCGACGGCGAACGAAAGCGCTCGCCGGCCTTTACCGACGAACGCAATTTATCCACCGAGTGCAGCGGTTGCAGGCGCGCGCTGACGATCAATTTGCTGCGCACGCAGACCCACAATGTCGACACGTCCGACGACACCATGCTGCTGAGGTTGAACACCACATCGTTGACCACCGCCAGCAACGCCGAATCGACATGCTCGATGCGCGTCGACCGCGAGCCTTCATGCAACGCCTCGAAAAACTCTTCAGGCAATTGCAGATGACTCTTCATCCAGCGCTCGCACGCGGCGTGCGCCAAATTCAGGTGCAGCCAGAGGAATTCGCCGCCGTCGCTGTCGTCCTGCAAACAGCGTAATGCCGTCGCCGAATCCACTTCGCGGCCACGTTCGCCGGGCAGAAAACGAAAACCGTAGAGCAGGCCAAACAGATCGGGATCGCGATGACTGATGTCGAGGCTGTGGTTCATGGCGGCTCGCTGCGAGGAGGGCGTCTGGCGTGGGGTTTACAGATTCACCTGCTCGGCATCTTCGCAATCGTGCGTGACGGTTTTGTGACCGCTCGATGACGGGGTGACATGTACCGATTTCGATACCGTGTGGGTACACAGTCGATCTCAATTCATCGCGACCCTGGTCGATGACCGGTTATCTATCACCGGCATTGGAGTATTTCCATGGTCAGCATCAGCTCTGTTTCGATCAATCAGACTGTCACTACGTCCACCAGTAAAACCACGATCAACGACGTTGGCGACGACACCACCACCGCCGCGACGGCAACTGCGAGTGCATCCGGCGATGCGCCGAAAGCGGCGGGCGGCACGGCACCGGCGGGGGATAGCAGTTCCAGCAGCAGTGAAGAATCGGATTCGGTGAAGGAGCTGCGCAAGCAGATTGCCGAGCTGCAAAAGCAATTGCAGCAACAGCAGCAGGCACTGCAAGCGGCGCAGGCGAAGCAGGAAAGCGCGGATGCCAAAGCGGCGGACGTGGCGGCAGCGCAGGCGCAGATCACCACGACTTCGGCTTCGTTGCAGACGGCTACGGCGTCGTTGTTGCAGGCGTTGCAGGATTCGGGGTCGAGTACGTCGGGGGCGTTGGTCAGCACTTCGGCCTAAACATAATTTCAGGTCTTACTCGATCAACTGTGGGAGCGGGCTTGCTCGCGAAAGCGATATGTCAGTCGACATCAATGTGGCTGAACCAACGCTTTCGTGAGCAAGCCCACTCCCACAGTGGATCGGGGGCGCATACGTATTTTGTGGCGGATATGAAAAAGCCGCACGATCTTTCAATCGTGCGGCTTTCGCTAGTGCGCTATATCAGTGGTCTTGCTTGTTGCTCAGCACTTTACCGGTAGTGGCGTCGAAGTCGACATCCCACTCAGTGCCATCGGCCAGGCGCAGTTCAACTTCATACTCATAACCATTGAAGTGGTTATCCAGATCGGTGTCAGTGATGGTCGCACCCGGGTGCAGTTTCAACGCTTCAGCGTTCATCGATTCCAGCGACTTGATCTTGCCTTCCTTCACCAACTGAGGGATCTGGTCGACGCGAACATCAGCTTGGGCCAGGCCAGCGGTCAGGGTCAGAGCAGCGGCAGTAAACAGGGCAGTCAAAGTTTTCATCGGTTCAATCCTTTAGTGGTGTGTCTAATTGGGTGAGCTGTTTAAGTGAGTTCAGGTTAACCAGCGCAACTTAACTCACCCTTAAAAACTTGCACCGCCAACAAACAGCTCTTACAGGAGCGCGCCTGCTCGCGATGCAGACAACTCGATCGCCAATCAATAACCGTTGTTCTTCAACACCTGATCAACACTGCCGGCCGCCGGACGCTTATAGAACTTCAACAGTTCGCTGGCGCGGTTGGTGAAGATGCCGTCGACACCCGCCGCCATCACTTTCTCGAAATCCACCGGCTCATCGACGGTGTAAACGTGAACGAGCATGCCTTGATCGTGGGTGTACTTATTCATCCACGGTTGCACCAGATCCGAATAGCTTTGATCGCCGCTGTTGGTCAACTTCGCGGAAGGGCCGGTGCCGATTGCACCTTGCGCCTTGGCATAGTCGACCCACTGCTTGAACTCGGCTTCGGACTTCGGCTCCTGTTTGCCGTAGAAAACGTTTTTGTCCTTCTCGCCCGACTCGGCAAAGGTCACTTTCGACTTCGGTTCGATGCTGCCTTCGCCGACCCACAACAGCAGGATTTTCGGCACTTGCGGCATTTCTTTTTCCAGCAGTTCGAGGCTGTTTTTCTCGAACGTCTGCAGGATCACTTTGCCTTTACCCTGACCCACGCCCAACGGGCTCTTCGCCAGTTTCGAACCGGCCGGGCTCAGCCAGCCGCGATCCTGCAGTTTTTCCTTAAGGTCATGTTCGATGCCCGGGAACAACTGCGGCTCTTTGGTTTCGATGTAAAGGCCTGGTTTGTGGTGCGGGTTGGCCTGGGCGATGTTGATGATTTCGTCCAGGGTCAGAATTTTCAGCCCGGCATAAGAAGGACGCGCGCGCTCCGGGTACTTGGCGTTGAACCAGCTGCCGGCGTCGAGGGTTTTCAGTTCGGCCATGGTGAAGGCGTTGGCCGGGCTGTCCTTGCGATCCGGGAACTTGCTCGCGACGTCGGTGGTGCGCTGCAGGTTGTTGTCGTGCAGGGCGAACAGCACGCCATCCTTGCTGCGCTGCAAATCCATTTCCAGATAATCAGCGCCGAGATCGCGGGCCAGTGCATAGGAGGCGGCGGTGGATTCCGGTGCATCGAAGGACGCGCCACGGTGAGCGATCACCGCCGGGTGCGGAATGCCATGCGCCCCGGCCACGGCGTCGGGATTGCTCTGGCTGGCGGCGTGCGCCTGACCGAATCCGAGCAACAGGCTCAGCATGAGGGCGCTTTTGGTGAAAGTGGCGGGCATGTTCGAGATCCTTTCGCGGGTCTGTTTCAAAGACGTACCTTTTAACAACTGAATCGATTGCGTGCTATCGCCAGACCGACATAAATGTATTAAAACCGAATTTTCCTACAATTCTGCTCGCCAACTGCAGTACGCTTGCCCTCGGCAGACGCCCCGGCAGAGGGCGCGCCACTCGATCACCTTGCGTGTAAACCATCGATCACTTTTCGTGAGGTTTACCATGCGCATCACCTCCCAACTCATCTGCCAGGCTGCCGACGACCTCAAGGGTTTTGTTGGCCTCAATCGTAAAACCGGTCAATACATCGTGCGTTTCAGCGAAGATTCGTTCGGCATGGACGTCGCCGATGACGGCATTATTCCGACCAGCGAATTTGTCTGGGCGCCGGCGACCGAGCAGACCATGACGCTTAAACGTGAGTTGATTCAGTTGCTGCTGGATCAGCATATCGATGAGCGGATCAACATTACCGAGCCGTTGCGGGTGTATATGCAGAAGGTTGAAGTGCCGGAGATTGTGGCGGTGCGCAGCTTGGTGCGTGGTTGAGATTTTGCGGTGACTGAGAGGGCCTCTTCGCGAGCAAGCTCGGCTCCTACAAGGATTGGTGGCGCTCGCAAATCTTTTGTAGGAGCCGAGCTTGCTCGCGAAGGCGGCCTAGACTGCGCCGCCACCCTCACTGCCCAAACCGATACTCCCGCTCAACCCTGCAAACCCGCGTATGAAACTTCGAATACCAAATCGATCGCCCACGCTCCTGAATCACCCGATGCTCAGGATTCTGCCGCCACGCAAGAATCGCCGCCTCACTCTCCCAATACGACACGGTAATGCCTACACCATCCGCCCCACGAACCGACTCCACACCGAGATACCCCGGTTGCATATTCACCAGTTCTTCCATGCGCTCGGCGGCTGCGGCATAACCGTTATCACCCTCAGTGCGCGTCGAGGTGAAGATCACCGCAAAACACGAGGTCATTGCTGTGCCTCCACGCAAGCTTCGACAAACGCCCGCACCAGGGGCGGGATTTTGCCTTTGAGCGCTGCGCGTTCCGGCTGGAACAACGTCGCGACGAAGAACCGATGATCCTTGAGCTCGATCGCACGTAAATCCCCCACCGAATCATGCCCTGTGGCGTGTAGGCCATTGCTCAGAAGCTCACCCTCGAACTGCGGATTCACACCGTAGCGGCAGCGATAGCCTTCCTGGATTTCCGACGTTTCGTACGCCTTCGCGATCAACGAACCGGATACCAGATGAATGCTGTCCACCGCTTCGACCAGTGAACAGGTCAACGGCGTGAGCAAAGCACGTTCGGATTCGGGCGAGGTTTCGCCATGCTCGGCATCGGCCCAGCCCAACACGTTGCGGGAAAATTCCAGCACAGCATGTTGAAAGCCGCCGCAGGTGCCGAGGAAAGGGCGCTGCTGCTCGCGGGCAAAACGAATGGCGCGCAGAGCGCCGGCTTCGCTTTTGTAAGGGCTGGCAGGGACGCACCAGATGCCATCGAAACGATCCAGCCCGGTATCGGCATAGATCTCGTCGGTGGCCAGCCATTCGAAATGCACGGGGCGGGCGAGGTGTTCAGCAATCAGCCCAAGGGCGACGGGGATGGCCTGATGGGCCGTCACCTGCGGGTCGTAATCGCCGATGAGGGCGATGGAAACAGCGTCCATGTAAATTCCTTTTTGAATAGATCGATGAACCCCTGTGGCGAGGGGATTTATCCCCGTTGGGCGGCGAAGCGGCCCCAAGATTTCAAGAGCGACGACTGCTTCGCAGCCGAACGGAGATAAATCCCCTCACCACAAATTTTCGCATTTGCTTTGAAGAGGGTGTGATTGCCCGCTAACGCCACTCACTATAGATTGGCGCTCACGCACTCAATATTGGCGTTTCCCCAAGTGATCAATGCAGCGGCGCACTATCAGCTCGACTACCCCGATCTGGCCCTGATCCTCGCTCTAACGCGCGCCGGCTCTCTGGCCCGCGCATCTCAGCTGTTAAAAGTAGACGTCTCTACCGTGTTTCGCGCCGTGCGCCGTCTCGAAGCCGCACTCGGTCAGCAACTCTTCGAAAAAAGCCGCGCCGGTTACCTGCCGACCACCCTCGCACAGAACCTCGCCGAGCAGGCCGAACGCGCCGAGCAGGCCCTCGAAGCGGCACGCATTGGCGTGGAGCAGGGCGGTGAAGTGATCAGCGGCACGGTGCGTCTGACCTGCACCGACTCGGTACTGCAAGGCCTGCTGCTGCCGGCGCTGGCGCAGTTCATGCCCAACTACCCGGCGCTGACCATCGAACTGAGCACCTCCAACGACTTCGCCAACCTCAGCCGCCGCGATGCCGACATTGCCCTGCGTCTCACGCGCACACCGCCGGAGCACTTGGTCGGACGGCAACTGGCGAAGATTTCCTACAGGGTCTGTGCCAGTCCGCGCTATCTGCAGAACGTCGATCCTACAGATCTGGCCGCGCTGACCTGGATCGCCCCGGATGACTTTCTGCCCGATCACCCGACCATCGCCTGGCGCCGTCAGCACTTGCCCGGCGTGGTGCCGGGTTATCGCTGCAACAGCATGCTCTCGGTTACGGAGTTGGTACGCGCCGGGCTCGGTGTGGCGGCATTGCCGGATTTTCTGATGGGCGATGACCTGCAAGCCTTGAGCGAACCGTTGCACGGTTACGACACCGCGCTGTGGCTGCTGACCCGTCCGGATTGCCGGGCGTTGCGCTCGGTGGTCACGCTGTTCGATGAACTTGGGCGGGCGCTGCGTCTGCCGTGATCAGCGCTGCGCAGACTGGCGCATGTGATCGTGCATCTCGCTGGTGAGACTTTCGATGCGCTCGGTCAGGCTTTTGGTCATTTCAGTGAGGCGGGTGTTTTGCTCCAGCAATTCCAGTAACTGCGCAGTGTTCTGTGCCGCTTGAGCCTGGCGCTCAGTGTTAGCTCGCGCGAGGTCTTCACGGTGCTGGGCATCGGCGTCGGATTGCGCCTTGTCGCGCGCGGCCTGGCGGGTTTGCGCGAGCAGAATCAGCGGCGCGGCGTAGGCCGATTGCAGGCTGAACGCGAGGTTGAGCAGGATGAACGGGTAAACGTCGAACGTGGTCACGCCGAAAACGTTGAGGCAGACCCACAGCAACACGATCAGGGTTTGCGCGCCGAGAAATGTCGGCGTGCCGAAGAACCGCGCAAAGACCTCGGCGCGCAAGGCGAAGGTGTCGTTGCCGAACGTGGTGGCGAGGTGGGCGTGAGGGCGGTGGAAGCGCAGGTGATCGGTGGGGTCGGTGGTGGGTTTTTCCGATGGGGCAGGGGTCATGATGGGCTCGGCGGGGTTGGGTGGCTGTGCATCACTATAGTCTTGCGTTGTGGCTGCCGGCCTCTTCGCGAGCAAGCCCGCTCCCACAGTTTGACCGAGTTTCGTCAGTAGGAATGCGGTTCAAATGTGGGAGCGGGCTTGCTCGCGAAGGCGGCGCCACGCTCACTCAAACTCTCGCGTCATGCGCCAATGCGACACTGATCGTATTGCGCCCCGTATGTTTCGCCGTATACAACGCCTTGTCCGCATCCTCCAGCCAATCCACCGCGTCCTTATACCCGGCCTGATAGCGCGCCAGGCCAATACTCAAACTCACCCGCAAATCCGGCACATCCGGATGGCGATACTGCTCCAGTGCCTCGCGCAACTTCTCCATCAACACCTCGGCTTTGGCCAATGGCAACGTCGGCAGAATCACGCAAAACTCATCACCGCCATAACGCCCGGCCAACTCGTATTCATCGAGCACACGCTTGAGCTCCTGACTCAATTGACGCAGCGCGGCATCGCCAACGATGTGCCCATAACTGTCGTTGATCACCTTGAAATGATCGATGTCGATCAACGCCAATGTGGCCTGCGTGTTGTGCTGACGGCACTGCTGAAACTTCAGATGCAGCAGGTCTTTCCAGGCGCCGTGATTGAGCAGGCCTGTCAGGCTGTCGGTACGGCTGAGCGCGCTCAACGCACGTTTATGCTGGGACAGTTTGATCGCCAGTCGATAACAGACCATGCCCAACGCCAGCGGATACAAGGTGAGCATCGGCAGGCAGGCCCAGACTTGCGCCTGTGTCATCGTCAGACTGAATTTGAAACCGAAGATCGACCAGCCCAGCAACACGCCGACGAGTTGGGCGAGGGCGCCAAACACGAACAAACGCTGGCCACCGGCCGCCACGTTGTTCATGGTCATCATCGACAGAATGGTCACGGTCGCCAGCGGATTGAACTGAAAACTCGCCGCCCAGAACCCGCCGCACAGCGAGTCATAAAGCATGTTGCGGCGCTCGGCCTGATAGGGGAACGCAGAGCGCGTGGAGATCTGATACGCCAGATGCGGCCAGGCAAAGCCGTTAAACAGCAACAGTGCCCAGATCCAGCCCGGCATGTTCAGCGGATACAGCGCGGCGCCGACACAGAAAAACCCGACGCCCAGACCGATGATCCGGGGCAGGTAAATACGTCTGGCGAATGACAAGCCTTTGCCGCGATTGTTTTCCATGGTGTCCTGCGCGAGATTCGTCCTGAAATACTTTGCAGTATATTTCCTCAGGTCGACCGTCTGTCGGTCGATTGTCGGACATTGTCATTTATTCCAACGGGAATGATCAGTGTCCTTCCGAGCCATTAATCGATGGCTCACGCAGGAGAGCGGCGACTTAGAGCTGATAACAGCCGAGAAACATGTCCAGAGCCGATTCAACGACGGTGTTCTGCATCTCGGCATCCAGCGGCGGTTGGCCCATGGAAATCTGTGGCCAGAAGCCAAACGACTTCAGTAGGCCTTGCACCTGATGCGCGGCGAATTCCGGATCGACAGGCTTCAATCGACCGTCGGCCACCGCTGCACGAATCCACACCGTCAGGCCTTCTTCACGTTCGCCCATGCGCGCCACCATGTTCTGCGCACGCTCCGGGGAATGAATGGTGGCGGCAATCGCCACCCGCGCCAGGCCGAGGAAATTGTCGTCGGCCATCATCTGCAATTTGGCCAACAGCATCTGCCGCAGCTGCTCGCGCAAAGGCTTGTCGGCGCAATACGGTTCGCGCATTTCTGCGCTGATCCGCGCCCACAACTGATTCAGAATCTCGGCGAACAACTCTTCCTTGCTGGGGAAATGGTTGTACACCGTTCGCTTCGACACACCCGCCGTCGCGGCGATCTTATCCATGCTGGTGACCTCGAACCCGTTGGCACGAAATTCGGCAATCGCCGCCTGAATAATGGCTTCGCGTTTACGGTCGGTGAGGCGCTGTGGAGCTGTCATAAGTACGCTTCGGCAGGAAGTGAATGAAATTACACTCGGTAGTTTACTTGTCATCGTGTTTGATGCAACCTAGAAACTACACCGCTCAGTGTAATGTTGCGTTAATCCTCGCAACCTAAAAAAAGACAGTTCGGCCTGTGCGTGCAGCCTTGGCCATTTATCGTCCCACCGTGAAACGCCGTGAATTCCCCGGTTTTTCAGGAGTCATTCAGTCATGGCCAACCCAAATCCCGCTTCCACACCCGAAGCCTCACGTCAGGCTCAAGGGCTGTTCCGCAACCACGCGCCGGTGCAGCGCGAAGGCCTGCGCAAAATGTTGCGGATCATGTGGAACATGATCTTCCACAAACCCCGCGACACCCGGCCCGCCGCGCCGATCCCGGTGCAAGCGCTGACCCGCGAAGACCTGCTGGCCGCGCCGAACCACAGCGTCTATCGCCTCGGCCATTCGACCTTGCTGCTGAAACTGCGCGATAAATTCTGGATCACCGACCCGGTCTTTGCCGAGCGCGCCTCGCCCGTGCAATGGGCCGGCCCGAAACGTTTTCACCAGCCACCGATCAGCATCGATCAATTGCCGCCGATCGAAGCGGTGATCCTGTCGCACAACCACTACGACCACCTCGACTACCAAGCCGTACTCAAACTCGCCGACAAAACCAACTACTTCCTGACCCCGCTCGGCGTCGGCGACACCCTGATCAAATGGGGCATCGATGCCAGCAAAGTGCGCCAATACGACTGGTGGCAGGGCACCGAAATCGCCGGCATCCGATTCATCGCCACCCCGTCGCAACACTTCTCCGGTCGAGGCCTGTTCGACGGCAACAGCACACTGTGGGCGTCGTGGGTGATGATCGACGGCGACACGCGCATCTTCTTCAGCGGCGACAGCGGCTACTTCGACGGCTTCAAACGCATCGGCGAAGAATACGGCCCGTTCGACCTGACCCTGATGGAAACCGGCGCCTACAACGTCGAATGGCCACACGTGCACATGCAACCGGAACAAACCCTGCAAGCGCACATCGACCTCAAGGGCCGCTGGCTGTTTCCGATCCACAACGGCACGTTCGACCTGGCCATGCATGCGTGGCACGAACCGTTCGACCGAATCCTCGCGCTGGCGTGGGAGCGCAGTGTGACGATCACGACGCCGCAGATGGGCGAGGCGTTTAATCTGGCGCAACCGCAGCGGGGGAGTGCGTGGTGGTTGACGGTTGAAGGTGAGACTGAAGCAGCGGTGCAGGGCGCCTGACGCCTTATCGCGTCAAGCGAATACCACCTCAATACGCCCCTCTTTCCTTGAACGAGGGGCTGATTTCACCACTATTTGTACGTCTCGTCCGAGCCGGGAAAGACACTCCATCATCTTGGCTTCACTGATACCGCGAAATTTCCCGCGAAGCATTTCGGAGAGTTTGGGCTGAGACAAACCCAGAATTTCCGAAGCTTGAATTTGGGTCAGATGGCGTGCCTTTATGATTTCGCCGATCTTGGCCGCGAGTTGTGATTTGACCTGCATTTCACTGGCATTGGGCAAGCCGAGGTCTTGGTAGACGTTGCCGCTGCCTTCTTCAATTTCTATCATTTGATGATCCTTTGGCGTGATTCTGGGCAGCTCTAAGTCGGTTTCGGATTAGCTCAATGTCCGACTGAGCGGTTTTGATTCCAGACGTCGCCTTCTTCTGGAAACAGTGCAAAACGTAAACAGCGCTGTCGAAACGAACTGTGTAAACGGCGCGATAGGTGTTGGTATCGAAGTTCTCCACCAGTTCCAATACTCCTGCACCGCCAAAGCCCTTTAAAGGTTTTGCATCTGGGTGCTTCAGCCCATTTTGGGCGAGATCCAGTGCATAACCGAAAACGTCCTGCACGTCTGTGGGCATCTGCTTCAGGTCTTTTTTGCTGCTACACACCCACAAGAGCGGCTTCCTTGCACACATTCAAAATATACCTATGTTGGGATAATGGTCAACGATCCTTTTCATTGCTAACGCCTGGTTGAGACTTAGGCGTGATTTAGGGTGTGCTGGTTTTTTGTACAGTTAATATTTGCTGGAATCAAATGCGTTTTGTATGCGGGTGAAACCATTTTCCGATCTCAGATTTTCAGTGCACAAATGCTGGCTGAATCTGGAAGAAGCGGCGTCAGAAAAAGCCTCCGCCCCGTGTAGCGGCTACAAGTCAGGCTGACTTTTCCTACTGCTGATTGTCCTTGTTGCTGACAGCGCTTTCTGACGGTGTCGGTAGGATGTATCGCGAGTGAATGAGTCACTCGCGTTTTTCATACAAGGATGATCCACATGAAACACCCCTTCAAACGCCGCATATACACGCTGGCGCAAGCAATCCTGATTTCGCTGACAGCCACGACCATTGCCAACGCTGCCACCGCGAATACCCCGCTCGAATACGCCAGCATTACTGAACTCGGAACCCTGATGGCGAACAATGAACTGACCGCCGTCGCCCTGGTTGAGCACCTCACGCAGCGAATTGCTGACCTGGATAAACAAGGCCCGGCCCTTCACGCCGTTATCGAGCTCAACCCGAAAGCCCTCGATATCGCCAAGGCACTGGATGAAGAGCGCGCAGCAGGTCAGACGCGGGGCGCGCTGCATGGCATTCCCGTGTTGCTCAAAGACAATTTCGATACCGCTGACAGTCTGCAAACCAGCGCGGGTTCTTTAGCGATGGTCGGTCAGCCGGCTGCCGCTGATGCTTTCGTGGTTAAGCAATTAAGGGATGCTGGCGCGATTGTGTTGGGCAAAACCAACATGAGTGAGTGGGCTTACGTGCGGGACATGGATCTGCCGCATGGCTGGAGCGGTCGCGGTGGCCAAGGGAAAAACCCACATCTGGCGAGTGAAAGCACATGCGGTTCCAGCTCCGGTTCCGCCTCTGCTGTGGCAGCAGGTTACGGCCCAATTTCCCTGGGCACTGAAACCAACGGTTCGATCACTTGCCCGGCCTCGGCTAACGGCGTGGTTGGCGTCAAACCGACATTAGGTCTGTTAAGCCGATCCGGGATCGTGCCGATCACTCGACTGCAAGACACTCCTGGAACCTTAAGCCGAACCGTTCGCGATGCGGCGCTGACCTTAAACCTCATGCAAGGCATCGATGCAGCGGACTCGGCCACCTCGGGCGCACCGACAGGAATCGATTACACCGCGCTGCTGAGCAACGATGCCCTGCAAGGCAAACGCATCGGTTATCCCGTTGCATACGTCGGCGCCAACGGTAAGCCTCTGACGCCTGGCGTCGAATTTCTGATGGCCATGGCAGCGATGCAGGAACAAGGCGCCACGATCGTACCTGTGACTATCCGTTTTCCCTATTCCGCTGATTACATACCAAGTCTGATGGGCGGGATGAAACACGAATTGCCGGAATACTTCGCAAGCCGTCCCGACCTGCCAATTCAGTCGCTGCAAGCGCTGATCGACTTCAACAAAACCAATCCCGGCACTGAAGGTCACGGACAAACCATGCTCGAAGCGATCAACGATATGGACATGACCCATGATCAGGCACGTGCTTCGCTCGCAACCATCAGCGAAAAATTCAAGGGCGCCATCGACGAACAACTGCAAGAACACAATCTCGACGCAATGGTTGCCGAGGCCGACGGCTACTCGCAGTTCGCCGCCGCCGTCGCCGGCTATCCAGCGATCACTGTGCCATCGGGCATGGACGATGATGGACTGCCGACCTCGGTGTTCTTTTTCGGCAAAGCCTGGAGCGAGCCGCAACTGTTCGCCATGGCCTACAGCTATGAACAAGCCTCGGCCGAACTGCGTCATCCTGCCTTCAAGTAATCATCCGACCTGAGCAAAATCCCCACACTCGACAGCGTTCTGCTGCATAGCCTGGGGATTCAATTTACGGCCCGGCGCGAACCCTGGAAAGAACACCAACCCCTGCGCCTCCAAGCGATACGCCAATGCCAGACGCGCCGCATCGGCCACATCCTGCTGCGCCTCAAACCGCTGAATGTCTTCGACAGACACCTGGGCCTCGCGCGACAGCTGCTCAGCGCTCCAGCCCAGCATGGCTCGGGCCTGTACGCAGTGCGTCGGGGTAAACTGGAAAAGCGCGATATGTTCGAGAATGAGGTTCATCGCAGAAGTGGCCATGGTGTGCTCCGGGCTCAAGAGTGCTGATTGAAAATATACTGTGTTTTTGTACAGTTGTTTTCGGCCGGGATCAAACGCATTTTTTGATTTTCCCTAATTCGCCGCCTCCAACCAGACGGACGGTGCCTGACCGAGTCGTCGCTGCTCGCTGAAACTCGGCCCGGTCTGCGGGCGCAAGAACGATTGAAGGTAGGCAAGCTTACGGGTAACTGCTCCGTCGGCTGTGGGAGTGTTTGACGTGTGTTGGGACGTTGCAGAAAACTCCGACACCGTGTGGGTAGCTTTCCTTCAGGCGACACTGGGAAGGGCACGAGATCAGTGAAGTGGATACCCGGCTGATCTCAGATGGCCTCGGTATTCAAAAGAGAAAACGCATGTTGATCTTCAATTGCACCGAAGCCGCCAGCAAGTTTTTCAGCCGGGTTCACAAAGGCAAAAAAATCACGCCGGTGGACAACAACCCCCCGTCGAAGGCCATTGAAGATGACGAGGCCAGCAATTTCGTAGAGCAATGGCTAGTCCATGCAATCACGGTGCAACGTAAGCACGTATTGTTGGTTATCCATGTGAAAACCCGTTACTGCATGGTCTTCGCCGAGGCGAAAAAAGCCGACGCAGAAGGTTTCGTTGCCTGGTTTGCTGATCGTTGGCGTGAAGGATTGATCCGCGATGCGATCAATCACGGCTTTATGGATTGGGTCGATGCCGGTGTCATGCCGGAGCGCATGGATCAAGGCTGTCACGATTACAGGTTTTATCGGCGTAGCCATCGCAGTGCGCAAAAACACATTGATGAAATTGCCTGGTATTTCCAAGGCAGTGCATCTGAGTCGGGCTGTTTACCACCGGGTGAACGGGCAGCCATTGGTTTCGATGCTGCGATGAATGACACGCCCAGAAGCAGCAAAGGTCAGAAAGATATGTACTGGCCGAATGTCGAAATGGTCGCTCACTGGTTGCGTGAATATTGCGCAGTTGATGAGGCGGGTATCGAACGTGCCTTGAAGCGACGTCTGGAGGCGTGGCGAGAGATCAATGCTTGTCATAGGCGCTAGGGTGCAGCCCATGCTTGAGCAACTCGGGCGCGAAGTCATCAGTAATCACGCTCGTATGTTGCAGGGGGGGAATGCTGAGGAGTATGAGCGTCGCTCCAGCAGTTCTGTATCCCGACATAGTCAGCCTGCTGGTGCCGTCAACCTGCAACTAACCAAGGCTAACCGTCACTCCAGCCCCGGCGCCTCACGAATAATGAAGTGATCCAGGTTCTCGATATTGGCATTGAAGACCTCGAAAGGCTTTTCGGGGTTCTTCTTGCCGGGCACCTGCTTCAACTCCGGCGTCACCCCATAGAAGAAACAGAACAACGCCTTGTCGCTATCCACCGCGTGCTTGATCTCCTCCAGAAACGCCTTGCGCTTGCGGTAGGTGTCGATCAGCTTCTTGTTGAGATAAACACTCACCGGATACGGCTTCTTCTTACTGTCCTCGGGCTTCTTGAACCAGACCTTGTCCTCGAAATCGATACGAAAACTGGCACTGTGGAAGTCCTCGATCTTCTTGATCCGCCCCCAGTAAATCAGCCCCTTGTTGTCCGTCAGATACTCAACCTTCTTGAAGAACGAACTGTACGGCGCCGAATGCTCGCCGACCTTCAACGGCATGCGCTTAAGCAACTCCTTGTCCGCGAAGTTGGAAACAAAACACTCCACCGGATGCGCAAACACACTGGTCTTGTCCGGTGCCGATTCACGACTCGCCGACTCTTTACCACTCTCCGCCGCCGCCCGCACCGGATCATCGCGCAACACATCCGCCGCCCCCGCTGGCGCGGCAGGCTTGCGCACATATTCGCGCCGGGTCAGTAACAACTCCGATGGGAAGTGTTCCTCACGGCCGTCATCCACCTCGCCATCCGCCGTCTCAACGCCAGAAGCCAAAGCCTTCAAACTCACATACGGACAACCCGCCACATGCTGCGTAGTCGGCAGATTCTTGAAGTGCGGCGTGCGCACGTAATTCACGTTCTTGGCGTTGAACGTACCCAACTCATTGGAAGCCTCGAACGCCGAACGACAGGCATCGTAGGGGCACTGGAAGTGCTCCTTCGCGGAGTCGAACGCCACCGTCTCATCGAAATTGAGATCGCGAACATCATAGATCGACAACTTGTCGTCGAGGCTGAGGCAGTAGGCGAGATCGAATTTCATGGTGGGGCTCGGATCCTTGAGTGGGGGAGGGGTATTAATAGCGGGAGGCGGCGCGGGTTGCACTGATTGTTTTCAGGATGATGCGGGATTTGTGGGAGCCAGCCTGCTGGGGATTGGTGGCATCAACTCAATATCGAATCCAGACACCCGCCCGGCAGCAACACGTTTCAAATGTGGTGAGGGGATTTATCCCCGATGGGAAGCGGAGCTGCCCCAAAAGGCACCGGGTTAATAATGCCTAATTGGTCGAGTGCCGAATGCACTACCACTACTCAGTCTCTAACCCTGCGACTCTTTTATAAAACTCCGCAGTGAACTCATCTTTGTCGCTCGAGTAATGGCAGCGTCGATGGCAGTTCGGGCACAAGGCTACTGCATTGCTCGTACGGTCTGTCCCTCCGTTGACGAGATGTTTCACATGGTGGACTTCAAGAAATGGTTTGCCATCGGCATCCTGGAATGGCGCTTTTTGGCCACAACCCTCACACATGCCTTTAGAACGTTTCAGAACCCATTTTTTGACGTTTAGTTTGCGCGAAAGCCTAACTACCGTCGCGTTAGTCTGCTTTGGGTTTAGTACACCCGCGGGCGCATCATTCAATTCAGGTGCGGTAGGTTCGATAAACCGGAATTCTGTAAGAGGAGTGCGTCGTGGGGAGATGTGCCGTATCGCGTCCGTGTCTTTTTTGGCGAGGATTTCTTTGATACGCGTAATGACACCAGAACCGAGATTCTTCGCCGAAACATAGCCTGTAATTCGAGGCAGTCCCAACTGATCCATTACCGCAGAGATATTCTGCATGCGGTATTCGACTGAAGAGGAGCTGCGTCTGATTAGCGGGCCTTTCCGTAAGAGTCGGTTTTCGTCCGCTTTATTGAACGGCTGATTTTGCAGTTCAAGAACCAGCATTTTCAGATAAGCGTCAACAGAAGCTTCTAGCTCCTCATCACTCCAGCCAGATTTTTCTTTCGAGGTGTCCATACAATCGCCGAGGGTTGAAAACCCTCGGACGATACTGAGTGGCCATCACATCTGTCTACGAAAAATCCTACAGAAAATAGCGACGGATCCTGCACGATCCTACAAATCTGTCCCTAACCCATGGAGTGTTTCGAAGATTGAAATACCTGCGAAAACCTTCGCCACCAAGGTTTCCCTACCGCAGCCCGCCGTGAGGATTGGTCGTTTAATAGGTAAGGCATATCCCGAAGCCGAATCCAGCCCTCATCTTGCCAATGCAGCAAACACAAAGACATCTCCGGCCAATCCAACAAGCTCAACATTGGCCGATTGGAATTTCCCGAGTCCGCAGCATCGCGCAAGCTCGGCACGACCTCATTGGTCAGCCATTCCCGTAACAACCGATTTCCCGGAACGTAGTGATAGATCAACAGCGCGTACACCCCAGATTCACTGAGCATCAGATGCTGTTCAGGTTCTCGAAAGTACTCAATCCACATGACGCGGCGTTGATCGCTATCTAGCTTGTTGACCACCCGATCATTCAGATGGAAACCCATCAAGCGGCCAACATCACGAGCGGAGAACCAAGGCTGGTTCTCTAATAGAAGGGCATGCAGAGAAAGTTTGTGGCGAGAGAAGACGGTTACCGAGCATGGATAAGGCATATCTATGACCTCTACGTTTTAGATTTTGAGAGGGCCTGACCCCAACGTAGAGCGGACTTAAGAAATCCCAACGAGCAGAGCAGTTGCCACCGACGAATTACGCGTCTGTGTCACTGACCAAGCTTTCTACGTTGGGCGTTTCTTAGGCACCTGCGATAGAGCTTAGTAGTGCTCGTGGCAGGCTTCAATGGGAAGAGGCTGTAAGTGCTGTAGGAGATTGAACGCTGTGACGTAGGCGTAAATATGATTACCAATCGCCCATAAAAAAGCCCCGATCAGATCGGGGCTTTTTTGCTTTCTCGACTCGCCGACTCAAACCGCAATCGTCAAATCGTGCCAAGCGAGACTATTAGTCCCAGCTCAACGCACCACCAGTTTGGTATTCGATCACACGAGTCTCAAAGAAATTCTTCTCTTTCTTCAAGTCCATAATCTCGCTCATCCAAGGGAACGGGTTAGTCGTCCCTGGGTACTCTTCCTTCAAACCAATCTGGCTCAAACGACGGTTAGCGATGAACTTCAGATAGTCCTCCATCATCGCCGCGTTCATGCCCAGTACGCCGCGAGGCATGGTGTCTCGTGCGTATTCGATCTCCAGCTGCGTACCCTGCAGAATCATCTGGGTCGCTTCTTCCTTCATTTCGGCATCCCACAAATGCGGGTTTTCGATTTTGATCTGGTTGATCACGTCGATGCCGAAGTTCAGGTGCATGGATTCGTCGCGCAGGATGTATTGGAACTGCTCGGCGACGCCGGTCATTTTGTTGCGGCGGCCCATGGAGAGGATTTGGGTGAAGCCGCAGTAGAAGAAGATGCCTTCCAGAACGCAGTAGTAGGCGATCAGGTTGCGCAGCAGCTCTTTGTCGGTGTCCGGGGTGCCGGTTTCGAACTTCGGATCGGAGATCGAACGGGTGTATTTCAGGCCCCAGGCGGCTTTTTTCGCGACCGATGGGATCTCGTGGTACATGTTGAAGATCTCGCCTTCATCCATGGCCAGCGATTCGATACAGTACTGGTAGGCGTGGGTGTGGATCGCCTCTTCGAAAGCCTGGCGCAGGATGTACTGGCGGCATTCCGGGTTGGTGATCAGGCGGTACACGGCCAGTACCAGGTTGTTGGCAACCAGGGAGTCGGCGGTGGAGAAGAAGCCGAGGTTGCGCATGACGATGCGGCGCTCGTCG
This sequence comes from Pseudomonas sp. 18058, assembly GCF_902706155.1. Taxonomy (NCBI): domain Bacteria; kingdom Pseudomonadati; phylum Pseudomonadota; class Gammaproteobacteria; order Pseudomonadales; family Pseudomonadaceae; genus Pseudomonas; species Pseudomonas sp. 18058. The sequence goes on along the minus strand of NZ_CACSJY010000014.1, from coordinate 58,810 downwards.
TCGGTCAGGCCTTCCGGGTCTTTCCAGAGGGCGATGTCGGCGGTCATGTTGACTTCTTGCGGCATCCAGTGGTTTGCGCAACCGTCCAGATATTTCTGCCAGGCCCAGTCGTACTTGAATGGCACGAGTTGGTTGAGGTCGGCGCGGCAGTTGATCATGCGCTTTTCGTCAACGGCGACACGGGCGGAGGCGCCTTCGAGTTCGGCGAGGCCTTCGGCGACGTCGAGGGAGTTCAGTGCAGCCTTGGCGCGGGCCACGGCGGCCGAGTCGTCGGCGGTCACGGCGCGGGCTTCGATCGCGGCGGCACCGCCAGCGTTATCGAGGCGATCCATGTTGGCTTCGGTAGCGTGGCCGGCGTTGGCGCCTTTCACTGCTGCTACTTCACTGTCTTCTTTGTCGAATTCGTCCCAGCTCAGCATGACGTGTCGTCTCCTGCGTGAGGGCCTGTCGCCCGTGTGAAACCTGATTGGTTGGTTTTTCACACGGTCGTACAGACCGCGTTGGATCTTAAGGAATCGTTTTTTGCAGTAGCTAACGCACGCATAAAACATTGTCTTGTACGGGTTTCTGAGAGCCTCTGATGGGCGCAGCGCGCGTTGAATGCTGCTGCGGGGCTTCAGACTGGCTATTCATCCCTGTAAGGGAATATTGCGGACCCGATTAGGGCGGCATTATAGGGAAAAAAAGCGGATGAGGTGGCACCATTCTGCGTAGAAATGGGTCGAGCGGAGGGGGGATTTCGGTCGGAGCGAGGGTTTACGGGGCTCAGAAAGGAATTGCCGAATGGAATTTTTTTTTGCGTATTGTTGCTCGTGGTTGCCACTTGGTTAACAAATAACCAAAAAACCGCGTTTTTCACTATATCTTGTGTTTTGCAACCCTTTTGACCGACTCCAGACACAACTGAGCCCGACCGAAGCCGGGCTGGAATCGACCCTCAATAAAGCGCTGAGAGATCCGATTCGGTGCAGTCTGCAATCATCAATTAGTGCAGCCGTTGCCCATCACGCTGTAACGCAGGATGTGGCGCTGGCCGGTGGAGTCGTCGTATTCCATTTTCATTGGCACAACTTCGCAGACATTCGGAACTTCGCTCATCGATACAACGTTGGCGATGTCCAGGTGGGTCGAGTAAGTGTATTCCTCGATGGCCGGTTTTTGCTGGGCGACATCAGTCGGGACCTCGTTTGCCATGGCGGTTGCGCACAGACTGCTGAGGGCCAGAACCAATAAAGCTTTCATTTCAAATTTACCTTTTTGAGGTCGAATGGGGTCACGCAACCTTTTTAGGGTTGCGTGTGGAACTTCATCGTTTGCGGTTGTTACTTGAGAGCTGGATTAACGGCCTTCGTGGGGGCTGTAACGTTGTTAATCGCGTTTGCCTTGTCGGCGAGGTGAATTCTAGGGAGGTGGAGTGGGGGTAAACAGACCGGGTTTTGATAAACACTTTTCACATATTTGGTAACAATCCCCCCAAAAACACCTCAATCCCTCTGTAGGAGCTGCCGCAGGCTGCGATCTTTTGATCTGGATGTTTAGGGGCAAGATCAAAAGATCGCAGCCTTCGGCAGCTCCTGCACGGGCCACCGTGGGTGGGCGAGGGGTTGTTACTACCATCGTCGAATGGTTCTATGGGCCCGGCCCCGTTACAACAGGGTCATACAAAAACAACTATTACACCGAGGTAAGAAAGATGAGTGCGGCTTCTCTGTATCCCGTTCGTCCCGAGGTTTTGGCTAACACGCTGACTGACGAGGCGACCTACAAAGCCATGTACCAGCAGTCGGTCGTCAACCCTGACGGCTTCTGGCGTGAGCAAGCCAAGCGCCTCGACTGGATCAAGCCTTTCACCACGGTGAAACAGACTTCTTTCGACGATCACCACGTCGACATCAAATGGTTTGCCGACGGCACCCTCAACGTTTCCTACAACTGCCTCGACCGTCACCTGGCCGAGCGCGGCGATCAAGTGGCGATCATCTGGGAAGGCGACGATCCTTCCGAGAGCCGCAACATCACCTACCGCGAACTGCACGAACAAGTGTGCAAACTCGCCAACGCCCTGCGTGGTCAGGACGTACACCGCGGCGACGTGGTGACCATTTATATGCCGATGATTCCCGAAGCCGTGGTCGCCATGCTGGCCTGCACCCGGATCGGCGCGATTCACTCGGTGGTGTTCGGCGGTTTCTCGCCGGAAGCCTTGGCCGGTCGCATTATCGATTGCAAATCGAAAGTGGTGATCACCGCTGACGAAGGCATCCGTGCCGGCAAGAAGATTTCCCTCAAGGCCAACGTCGACGACGCGCTGACCAATCCGGAAACCAGCAGCATCCAGAAAGTCATCGTCTGCAAGCGCACCGGTGGCGACATCAAGTGGAACCAGCATCGCGACATCTGGTACGAAGACCTGATGAAAGTGGCAGGCACCGTTTGCGCGCCGAAAGAGATGGGCGCCGAGGAAGCACTGTTCATCCTTTATACCTCCGGCTCGACCGGCAAGCCGAAGGGCGTGCAACACACCACCGGCGGTTATCTGCTGTACGCGGCGATGACCCACGAGCGCGTGTTCGACTACCGTCCGGGCGAAGTTTATTGGTGCACCGCCGACGTCGGCTGGGTCACCGGCCACAGCTACATCGTCTACGGCCCGCTGGCCAATGGCGCGACCACGTTGCTGTTCGAAGGCGTGCCGAACTATCCGGACATCACCCGGGTGGCGAAGATCATCGACAAGCACAAGGTCAACATCCTCTACACCGCACCGACCGCGATCCGCGCGATGATGGCCTCGGGTCAGGCTGCGGTTGAAGGCGCGGATGGCAGCAGTCTGCGTCTGCTCGGTTCGGTCGGCGAGCCGATCAACCCGGAAGCGTGGGATTGGTACTACAAGAATGTCGGCAAGTCGCGTTGCCCGATCGTTGATACCTGGTGGCAGACCGAGACTGGCGGCAACATGATGAGCCCGTTGCCGGGTGCGCACGCGCTGAAGCCGGGTTCGGCGGCGCGACCGTTCTTCGGTGTGGTGCCGGCGCTGGTCGACAACCTCGGTAACATTATTGAGGGCGAGGCTGAAGGCAATCTGGTGATTCTCGATTCGTGGCCAGGTCAGGCGCGCACGCTGTATGGCGATCACGATCGTTTCGTCGATACCTACTTCAAGACGTTCCGTGGCATGTACTTCACCGGTGACGGCGCGCGTCGTGATGCTGATGGTTATTACTGGATCACCGGGCGTGTCGATGACGTGCTCAACGTGTCCGGCCACCGCATGGGCACGGCCGAGATCGAGAGTGCGATGGTTGCGCATCCGAAAGTTGCTGAGGCGGCGGTGGTTGGGGTTCCGCATGACATCAAGGGGCAGGGTATTTATGTCTATGTCACGTTGAAGAATGGTGAGGAGCCGACCGAGCAGTTGCGTCTGGAGCTGAAGAACTGGGTGCGCAAAGAGATCGGGCCGATCGCTTCGCCGGACGTTATCCAGTGGGCACCGGGTCTGCCGAAGACGCGTTCGGGCAAGATCATGCGCCGCATTCTGCGCAAGATTGCCACGGCGGAATATGACGGGTTGGGGGATATCTCGACGCTGGCGGATCCGGGTGTGGTGCAGCATTTGATTGATACGCATAAGACGATGAATGTGGCTTAAGCGTTAGATGCTTAGGAGCCCCGTCCGGTGAATGCCGGGTGGGGCTTTTTTGTGCGGCAAGATCAAGGGATCGCAGCCTTCGGCAGCTCCTACAGGTTAACTGTTAATTCTCGAAATACGCGGTAGACACAATCAATGTAGGAGCTGCCGAAGGCTGCGATCTTTTGATCGTTCCCACGCTCTGCGTGGGAATGCAGCAAGGGACGCTCTGCGTCCCAGAAGCCGACGCAGAGCGTCGAGGGAGGCATTCCCACGCAGAGCGTGGGAACGATCAGCGGCTCAACCAATAATTATCGACCAGCGCCGTCAGCCCTTTCCTACTGTTACCCGCCGCCCTCCACGTAACCGAATGTGTAACCGCCCGCCCCGGAGCGGGGCAATGGGAAACGCATCGCCCCGTTTTAGAGCCTCCAAACCCCCGGTGAAAAATAAGACACAACGCTGCGCTTGCCGGATTAGAAGGGTTTGCGAATAATAGGCCCGCAATTTGCAGCGTAGATCGGTTCACTGTCTTTCGCTCTTGCATGAATTTGCAAGGCTGTCAACGTGCTCAAGCGGGTTTCTCTGTGCATCTGTAATTAGTTGTCGCATTGAAGAAATATCGACTTCGGGCCTGTCGTTAGAATGCCGATCACTCGCTCATCGTGGCTGATGTTGAAATCTCTCCAGGTTTCAACAGGAAATTTCCCACCGATGCAGCAACCGATTTCCCGATTCACCCATTCGCATATTGGGCTGTCGCTCACTCTGCCGTTTTTGCCCTTTACCGATGGAGTCCCAAGATGAAGAAACTTGTGCTGCTTGGCGCCCTGGCACTGTCCGTGCTGTCGCTGAATTCCTTCGCTGACGAAAAACCTCTGAAAATCGGTATCGAAGCGGCTTACCCTCCGTTCGCTTCGAAAGCACCGGACGGCAGCATCGTTGGTTTCGACTACGACATCGGCAACGCTCTCTGCGAGCAGATGCAGGTCAAGTGTGTGTGGGTCGAGCAAGAGTTCGACGGTCTGATCCCGGCACTGAAAGTGCGCAAGATCGACGCGATTCTGTCGTCCATGTCGATCACTGAAGATCGCAAGAAGTCGGTCGACTTCACCAACAAGTACTACAACACCCCGGCACGTCTGGTCATGAAGGCCGGTACTCAGGTCAGCGAAGGTCTGGCTGAGCTGAAGGGCAAGAACATCGGCGTACAACGTGGTTCGATCCACGAACGTTTCGCCCGCGAAGTGCTGGCTCCACTGGGTGCCGAGATCAAGCCGTACGGCTCGCAGAACGAAATCTACCTCGACGTGGCTGCCGGTCGCCTCGACGGTACCGTGGCTGACGCAACCCTGCTGGACGACGGTTTCCTGAAAACCGACGCCGGTAAAGGCTTCGCGTTCGTCGGTCCTGCGTTCACCGACGTCAAATACTTCGGTGACGGCGTAGGCATCGCTGTTCGTAAGGGCGACGCCCTGAAAGACAAGATCAACGCTGCCATCGCGGCCATCCGCGAAAACGGCAAATACAAAGCAATCCAGGACAAGTACTTCGCCTTCGATATCTACGGCAAGTAACACGTCTCTGCGACAAGTCCGAAATGGCGCAAGCAACAGGATCTCTGAGGTTTGCGCCATTTTTTCATCCCAACTTTCGAGGACCTGAATCATGTTGAAAGGCTACGGGGCTGTCATCCTCGATGGCGCATGGCTGACGCTTCAGCTCGCCTTGTCGTCCATGGCTCTGGCCATCGTTCTCGGGCTGATCGGTGTCGCGTTGCGCCTGTCGCCAGTGCGCTGGCTGGCCTGGCTGGGCGATCTGTATTCCACGGTGATTCGCGGGATTCCCGATCTGGTGCTGATCCTGCTGATCTTCTACGGCGGTCAGGACTTGCTCAACCGCGTGGCACCGATGCTCGGCTATGACGACTACATCGACCTGAACCCGCTGGCCGCCGGCATCGGCACTCTCGGTTTTATCTTCGGTGCGTACCTGTCGGAAACCTTCCGTGGCGCGTTCATGGCGATCCCGAAGGGCCAGGCCGAAGCGGGCATGGCGTACGGCATGAGCAGTTTTCAGGTGTTCTTCCGGGTGATGGTGCCGCAGATGATTCGCCTGGCGATTCCGGGCTTCACCAACAACTGGCTGGTACTGACCAAGGCCACCGCGCTGATTTCCGTGGTCGGTCTGCAAGACATGATGTTCAAGGCCAAGCAGGCGGCAGATGCCACCCGCGAGCCATTCACCTTCTTCCTCGCAGTGGCGGCGATGTACCTGGTGATTACCAGTGTTTCGTTGCTGATCCTGCGTCAACTTGAGAAGCGCTACTCGGTAGGCGTAAGGGCGGCTGATCTATGATCTTCGACTACAACGTCATTTGGGAGGCCCTGCCGCTGTACCTCGGCGGCCTGCTGACCACCCTCAAACTGCTCGCGCTGTCGCTGTTTTTCGGTTTGCTCGCGGCCCTGCCACTGGGGCTGATGCGCGTCTCGAAGAACCCGGTCGTTAATGGCGCCGCGTGGCTTTACACCTACGTGATCCGTGGCACGCCGATGCTGGTGCAACTGTTCCTGATCTACTACGGTCTGGCCCAGTTTGAAGCGGTACGCGAAAGCTTCTTGTGGCCATGGCTGTCCAGCGCAACGTTCTGCGCGTGCCTGGCCTTTGCGGTCAACACCAGCGCCTATACCGCTGAAATCATCGCCGGCAGCCTCAAAGCCACGCCGAACGGTGAGATTGAAGCGGCGAAAGCCATGGGCATGTCGCGCTTCAAACTGTACAAACGCATTCTGCTGCCATCGGCCCTGCGCCGGGCACTGCCGCAGTACAGCAACGAAGTGATCATGATGCTGCAGACCACCAGTCTGGCGTCCATAGTGACCTTGATCGACATTACCGGCGCGGCCCGTACCGTCAACGCGCAGTACTATCTGCCGTTCGAGGCGTACATCACCGCTGGCGTTTTCTACCTCTGCCTGACGTTCATTCTGGTCAAGCTGTTCAAGCTGGCCGAGCGTCGCTGGTTGAGCTACCTCGCGCCGCGGAAGCATTGATATGGAACGCATCGACCACGTTTTGCCGTGGAGCCATTTGGGCAGCGAGCGCAAGATTTCCGTATTCCGCTTCGGACGCGGCGAGCGCAAGGCCTACATTCAGGCCAGCCTGCACGCTGATGAATTGCCGGGTATGCGCACCGCTTGGGAGCTGAAAAAGCGCCTCGGCGAACTCGAAGCCAAAGGCTTGCTCAACGGTGTCATCGAACTGGTGCCGGTCGCCAACCCGTTGGGCCTTGGGCAATTGCTGCAGGGCAATCATCAGGGGCGTTTCGAGGCGGGCAGCGGCAAGAATTTTAACCGTGATTTCGTTGAGCTGAGCGCGCCGGTTGCGGCCGCTTTGGCTGACAGTCTCGGTGATGATCCGCACGCCAATGTGCGTCTGATTCGTCAGGCGATGGCCGATCATCTGGCCGCATTGCCGGAGGCGAGCAGCCAGTTGCAAGGCATGCAGCGTGTGTTGCTCAGCCATGCCTGCACCGCCGATGTGGTGCTCGATCTGCATTGCGATGCCGAAGCCGCGCTGCACATGTATGCGTTGCCGCAGCACTGGCCACAGTGGCGTTCGCTGGCCGCGCACCTGAATGTGCGTGTGGGTTTGCTCGCGGAAGATTCCGGTGGCAGCTCGTTCGATGAGGCTTGCTCGTTGCCGTGGTTGCGTCTGTCGCGTCAGTTCCCCGAGGCGCAGATACCGCTGGCGTGCCTGGCGACGACGATTGAGCTGGGCGGCCAGGCCGACACCGGTCGCGCGGAGGCCGAGGCGTATGCTGAAGACATTCTGGCGTTCCTCGCCGAGCAAGGTTTGATCACCGGCGAGTGGCCGAATCCTGCGCACGAAGCGTGCGAAGGCATGCCGTTCGAAGGCACCGAATTGCTCCTCGCACCCCATCCCGGCGTCGTAAGTTTTCTGCGCAAGCCCGGCGAGTGGGTCGAGGCGGGCGACGAGATTTTTGAAGTGATTGATCCTGTGTCCGATCGGGTCAGCACGGTGTGTGCTGGTACCTCCGGGGTGCTGTTTGCCATTGAACGGCTGCGCTATGCCCAACCCGGTTTCTGGCTGGCCAAGGTGGCGGGGCGCGAAGCGCTGCGTCACGGGCGCTTGCTCAACGACTGACTGACTGTTTTTGTGAGAACCGACCGCATGTACAAACTTGAAGTCCAAGACCTGCATAAACGCTATGGCAGTCACGAAGTGCTCAAGGGCGTGTCCCTGAAAGCGGCAGCTGGCGATGTGATCAGCATCATCGGCTCCAGTGGCTCCGGCAAAAGTACTTTCCTGCGCTGCATCAACCTGCTCGAGCAGCCGCACGCGGGCAAGATTCTGCTCAACAACGAAGAGCTGAAACTGGTTGCGAACAAGGACGGCGCGCTGAAAGCCGCTGATCCGAAGCAGCTGCAACGCATGCGTTCGCGCCTGTCGATGGTGTTCCAGCATTTCAACCTGTGGTCGCACATGACCGCGATTGAAAACATCATGGAAGCGCCGGTTCACGTGCTCGGCGTACCCAAGTACGAAGCGCGCGAAAAAGCCGAGTACTACCTGAACAAGGTCGGCGTGGCCCATCGTAAAGATGCGTTCCCGGGCCACATGTCCGGTGGCGAGCAGCAGCGTGTGGCGATCGCCCGTGCGCTGGCGATGGAACCTGAGGTGATGCTGTTCGACGAACCGACCTCGGCCCTCGACCCGGAACTGGTCGGCGACGTGTTGAAGGTGATGCAAGCGCTGGCTCAGGAAGGTCGCACCATGGTCGTGGTAACACACGAAATGGGCTTCGCCCGTGAAGTGTCGAACCAGTTGGTGTTCCTGCACAAAGGCGTGGTTGAAGAAAGCGGCAACCCGCGCGAAGTGCTGGTGAATCCGCAATCAGAACGTTTGCAACAATTCCTCTCGGGCAGCCTCAAGTAATCGCTGCCGTTATGCACCAAATTAGGTCATGCTTCGCGACCTGAAGGCTGGCTCCAATCCACTGTAGGAGCTGCCGAAGGCTGCGATCTTTTGATCTGTTTTTGAAGATCAAAAGATCGCAGCCTCGTTCCACTCGACAGCTCCTACATGGGAAAGGCATTTCATTCCCGATGGTGGATCTGCGTCAGGCTCAAGATTTGTGTTCATTTACGGGCTAGCATTGGCCCATGCCTTCATCACTGTTCTTCGCTTCGGATTGCCCGCCCATGACTGCCCATCGAATTGGTTTCCTGATTTGGCCCAGCACTAAAGCGTTGACGCTGGCGCTGGCGGAGGAAGCCTTGCGTGTTGCTCAGCGGGTGCACCCGGACGTGGTTTACGAACTGTCGTTCCTGCAAGCCGAGCCACCGGCCGAGGGCGCCTGGCAACTGCCCGGTGAGGCGTGGGCCGGCAAGCTCGAAAACTTCCAGAAACTGTTCCTGCTCGCTGACGAGCCGCCGACCACATTGGCCCCGGCACTCAGCAGTGCGCTCAAGCAATTGGTACGTGCCGGTACGGTCATCGGCGGTTTGTCTGCCGGTGTTTATCCGTTGGCGCAACTCGGTTTGCTCGACGGTTATCGCGCTGCCGTGCACTGGCGCTGGCAGGATGATTTCGCTGAACGCTTCCCGAAAGTCATCGCCACCAGTCATCTGTTCGACTGGGATCGTGATCGACTGACTGCCTGCGGCGGCATGTCGGTTCTCGATTTGCTGTTGGCGGTACTGGCCCGCGATCACGGTGCGGAATTGGCCGGCGCCGTTTCCGAAGAACTGGTCGTCGAGCGCATCCGCGAGGGTGGCGAGCGTCAGCGCATCCCGTTGCAGAACCGTCTCGGCTCCAGCCATCCGAAGCTCACCCAAGCGGTGTTGCTGATGGAAGCCAACATCGAAGAGCCGCTGACCACCGACGAAATCGCCCAGCACGTGTGCGTGTCCCGTCGTCAGTTGGAGCGCATCTTCAAGCAATACCTCAACCGTGTGCCGAGCCAGTACTACCTGGAATTGCGCCTGAACAAGGCCCGGCAGATGTTGATGCAAACCAGCAAGTCGATCATCCAGATCGGCCTGTCGTGTGGCTTCTCATCGGGGCCGCATTTCTCCAGCGCCTACCGCAATTTCTTCGGCGCCACGCCGCGGGAAGATCGCAACCAGCGGCGCAGCAGCAGCCCGTTTGAATTGTCATCGGTGCCGCCAGAGCGCGGTTGATCGCCGCGCTTCAGTCGACGAACACTATTCGTCGATTTCCGAGCCCTCGGACGTTGAAACTTCCATCTCCGCCTCGTCGATCGTGCTTTCGATGCCAAAGTCCATGCCGTGCTTTTTGAAGTAGGCGCTGAGGATTATCTGGCTCTGCGCATCGAACGGGTTGTCGCGAAAGTTAATTGCTTCAGCAACCTCTCCGGGAAGTTCGAGGATATCGCTGGGCATCTCGGTGATCGCATTACTGCTTAAGTCGGCTTTCATCAGGCGCTTGAGCTGGAACAGGCCATCCGGGATTCGCTGGATGCCAGTGTTGTTGAGTATCAGGTCTGTCAGCGAATTCAGTTGCCTCAGATCCGGTGCCAGTGCCAAGGGATTGAAGCTCAGGTCGAGAATCTCAAGGTTCACCATCTCCCCGAGGGCCGCTCTACTGTGTGCGCTCAGAGTGATGTTGCATTCCGTCAGATACAGCACGGTCAGATCACCCATTCTGAAAACCGCTTGAGGGATGTCGTCGAGTGAGAACTCGCGAATGTTTAGCGTCCTGAGTTTGGGAAAGCAATTCAGGAACTGATTGGCGCCCGACGTGGCGCCTTCTTCGCTAAACAAGGTCAAGGTCGACACATGACTGAAGTCTGCGTTCAGCGCCGGTAATTCCCCGATGATCGTGGTAGGCAGGTTTAGCTCGTACAGCGTCTCACCGTGCTCGCCGAGTTCGTCGAACTCGCTTTCTTTGCGCCAGCATTCTTCGACCAGGGCCTTGAACTCATCGCGTGCAGATTGCTCCTCCGCCAGTTCGACCAAGGTGAACGGGTTGTTGGTGAATGGGTTGATGGCCGGAATATCACCGGTCCAGGCGTCCAGATCCTCTCTGAGGCTCAAGTACTCGTTCTCCAGTCGAGTCAGTTCAATTCGAGCGTCATGCGTGAGCCCGGCCAGACGATAAAAAAACTGGCTGGCTTCCTGGACGTTAAACAACGAATAGAGATGTTTTACTCGCGTGATGTCGACCTCTTCACAGAGCACCCCCAGCGTTTGCCCAAACTGGTGAAAGTGCGCTCTGATCCTGTCGCGTGTCACGCTCGACCAAGGGTTGCGGGCAAAATCGAAACCTGAAGTGACTTCCGGCGGGTAATGGAAAAAACCCAAAGGTATGTCACTGATCTGGTTGTTGTTGAAAATACCGGTCGTCAGTTTCGGATGATTCACCAGGCCGTTGGGAAGATCAGCGATTCCGGTGTCGGCAAGGTCGATGTAGGTCAGCGCGGGCATGTTTGTGATGTCCGGCGCGCGTCCCAATGGATTGCCATACAGATCCAGCGCGCTCAGTGAGGTCAGCCCGTTCAACGTTGTCATTGCTGCGTCATCAAAGGTGATGCCGCACTCCGCCAGTATCAATTGAGTGAGGTGGGGCATGACTCTAACGGCTTGGGGCACATTCCCAAGATTGAAACTGCGAATCTCCAGATGTTGCAATCGCGGGAAATAACCCAGAAAACGCTCGGCGCCCAGTACGCCGCGACTGCCTTCCAGTGATAAGTGCGTGACGTGGCTGAAATCTGCTGTGAGCTGCGGAAGCTCTCCAACGATCGGAAGAGCGAATTGCAGCAGTGATCGTGCCTCGGGACTTTCGCTGTCGAGCGTTGTGCGTTCTAGCCAGCAACGCTGCAGAGCTTCCTTGAAGGCCAGTCGATTGTTTTTGGCTTCGGAGAACGTCGCAACATCCAGCCGCGTGCCGGTCACGGGATGCAGCCTGGGTGTTTGCGCTGTCCAGTCGTTCAGATCCTGTCGCAATTTAGCCAGTTCGGCGGTGAGCCGAGACAATTCCATGCGCGGGCCCGCCGGGTAGGTCATCAGTCTTTGCATGAATGCTTGAAATTGCTCAGGCGTAAATGACGGGTTGAGCGCCATCGCCTCTTGTTCAAGCACCGGAAGATAGGGGTTGAAGTGTCTATAGCCTTCGCTGCCTCCCGGTAAACGCATGGTGTGCGGATCGTAGGTTGGCTTGAGCTCTCGGTGCAGCGCGAGGATTTTTTGCAGATCGTCGCGGGCTAATGCGTGCTTGCGGATAGTCTGCTTGAGCTTCGCGCCGGCACCGATGTCGATGCCCAGCGTGTCACGTGCATTGTCGGGTAAGGCTTGCAACACGGCGTTGTAGAAATCGAGCGCCGCCGACAATGGCTGGCTCTCATCGTCGAAAGCCTGGTAGCGGCCGTCTTCAAGCAGCACCAGGGTTTTGTGCAGGGTGGCATCGCCGGGGTCAATACTGTCGCGCAATGTGCCGCGAGTACCGTATTCACGGACGTCGATTCGCAGGTTTTTTGGCCATCCCGGGACACGTTCGAGTGAATGCAATGCCAGCCGATGAGTGTCCAGCGGGTTGATCGAATCCAGGTACAAACCTTCAAAGGCGCGACTGCTGCGAACGTCCTCCAGGGCCCAGCGCGACAGTTGCATGAGCCGTTTTGGGACGAGTGATTGCTTGAATTGTTGGCGTTCTTCGCCCGTGGCAGTGCGCAGGATTTCCCGGGCGACGCTGGTAGGGAGTTCGGGCGTTGCGTCGATGAGTGCGCGCGAAGCGGCGTCGGTGCTGTATTCGAGTACGCGGTAGCGTGCATTGAACAGGATGTTGCGACGTTCGGTGGCGATGTCCGCCAAGGTTTTGCGCAGTGCGCGCGCTCGTGCGGTAAAGGCTTGGGGAGGTCGGCCAGGTTCTTCTTTTAATAGTGTCTTGAGATCACTTTCATCGAGCTTCGCCAACAGGTTCGTGAGCAGATCACCTGACCCCGGCGGCAGTTCGTACAGCTCAATCATCGGCAAATCCTGGCGGTTGCTTTGCCAAACGGTCTCGCCTTTAGCGTTGAGTAAACGCAGGCTTTTGTCCTCGGGCCAAGGGCAATGTTCGGTCAGCAGTTGCAATTGGGTGGTCGGCTCGGCGTGGGAAAATTCTGCGAGGTGAGGGCTGTTCATTTGATCGATGAACGTGCGAATGCCTTTGTCGATGCTGAAGCGTTTTAGGGTGTCCTCCAGCAAGGGTGGAAGTGGCTCGCGCTCAGCGTGAAATTTGCGCAACACATCTTCGTGATAACCGCTGCTGCTGAGGGCGTGTTCCAGTTCGGTGGGTGACAGGCTGTCGACCGTGTGGCCGATCCGTCGCAGCAGTTTGTCGGTTGGCCAGGTGAGCGGGCGATCAAGTTCCGTATGCCAAGTGCCGGTGTGGAAGTGTTCCAGCGCAGGAGGATAGGCATCAGTGCGCGTTGGGTGATCAATTCGAAAGCCGCTGGTGCCTGGCTCAGGTCTGACGGCGAAGACTTTGCCGTCCAGCGGTAGCAGCAGTTTTCCATCGACCTGATGCAAACCGTGCTGATCAGGCAGGGATTCTTTCGCCAACGAAATCGCTTGCTCATAGGGAGCCAGGTCAGCTTTCCAGTAGAGGGTTTTTCCGTTCGGTGCCCGAACCGGTTTAAAGCGGTCGATAAAACGCACGACTTGCTGCGGCAGTACGTTACGAAACTCGCCGGCGACCAGCATGCCGCCGGCGGCGAATATGCCCAGTTGCACGACGGATTCCACCGCGTCCAGCAGGTGCAGAAATGCCTCGGTTCGTTGCCCTTGCGCCCACTCGATAATGCCTTCGAAGGTCTCGTCCAGTAACTGATAGGCCATGTAACCCAGCATCAGTTCGCCCAGAAACGGCACGAACGGCATGGCCACGAAAGCAGCGACGTTGAGCAGTGATGAAGCGATGTTCACCAGTGAATCCCAAAACGCCCACCGCGCTTGCTGATCAACCGATGCTGTTGGTACTGCAAGGCTTGGCCCGTCGTTGAGGATTTTGTTTAGTGCATCCTCAAATTGCTGCTGCCATAACGATGCCTGGATGATCTGGGCGCGAAACTGCAGGTCGGGTTTTTCAATTGCTACTTCACGCCAGGCAGGTTTTGGATCGCCTCGTTCATGCGGGTAAAACTGAATCTGGGTCAAGCGTGCCTTGAGTGTTGAAAAGAAGCGGCCGCGTTCGCTGTGCGCAATAAACCGACTGAAAAAATCCTGGTAGTCGCTTTCGCGCAACTGACGCGTCAGTTCGGCGGAGAAGGCGGCGCTGGAGGCGTATTCCTTGATCGGGTGCTCGGGGTCGTTCGGCACATAGGCCACCAGGCGACTGACGTGTTCGCTGCTGTTCAGGTCCGGCGCAAAAACAATGATGCCGTGCAGTTCAGACGACAGCAGTGACAGGCTCTGGCTGCGCAGGGGTTCGCCGTCGAGCCGCATGCCTTGCAGACCGTCGATCAAGCCGCTGATCAGACGGAACAGATCCTCCTGAATGTCGTTGTTCATCCGCGCGTACAAGAGCGCCGATTTCAGTGCAGCCTTCTGACTGGTTTCAACGTGCAAACGTAAGGTCGCCGCGACGTCGGGTCGGGTGACACCCAGTTGATGTTGCAGATGCTGCTGGTATTGCGCGCCGATATCGAGCGTTCGGCACAGTTTGATGAAGTCGGGTATCGACAGCGTCCGGGTGATGTCCGGGAGCGTTTCGAACTGCTCGTGCTCGTCTGGCCGGGTGATGAAGCAGGAGTCGGGGTCGAACGCATCCGCTTCGGTTTCGTGGCGCTCGAAGTTATGCAGCGCCGCATCCAGCAATGACGCGCTCCAGATCCGCTGGGCGCCCGTGGAGAATCCGAACCAGGGATTTGTCACCGGAATGTACAGGCGCACGAAGGTGTTTTTGACGTCGAGTGTCAGGCCGACCTGATCCTTGATGGCCGCTGTCAGCAACGGTGCGGCAAAGGCGTCGACATCCTTGAGATCGGCGAGCAGGCGATCCACCTGGTTTTGCGCTGTCCAGTACTGAGCATTCAGGGTGCGCAGATGAGCCTGATGCTGACGAGGAGAACTTGCCAGCCCTGGTTCAGGGTGTGGCGTGCCGCGCCGCAAAGCATGTCTTCGAAGTGCCGAAGCGTTCGCCAGCCAATCAGGTGTGGCGTGATGCAAATGCAGAAAATGCGTGTCGTCGTGCTCGGCAACGAAAGCGTCGAGACGGACGGTAGGTTGAAGCGGTTGTGACAGGTTCATACGCTCATCCATTAGCGTGTGGAGAGCGCCCAGCAAATCAGAAAAAAAATCATCATGTGCGGTACATAGTTACCGCACATGGAATTCTTCGATCAAATACAGTGAAGCCACCGCAGATCCGCCCGGGCAGTTTAAACTGCGCCTTTGCGACGCTATATGTCGCATTGCCGTAAACCCGGGAAAATCCGGGGTTTGCGCTATAAGAAGTTGTCGCTTGGCGGCAAGGCCGGGCTGAAAACTGTCCTTACAATCCCCCCATCGCTCGCCAGTTTCAGGCGGGTGTTCCTCTTCAGGAGACTCCGATGTCCGTTGAGCACGCTGCGGTACAACGCGCCGATTTCGACCAGGTAATGGTTCCCAACTACGCGCCTGCCGCTTTCATTCCGGTGCGTGGCGCCGGTTCCCGCGTCTGGGATCAGGCCGGCCGCGAGCTGATCGACTTCGCCGGCGGGATTGCCGTTAACGTATTGGGCCACGCGCACCCGGCGCTGGTCGGTGCATTGACCGAACAGGCGAACAAGCTGTGGCACGTGTCCAACGTGTTCACCAACGAGCCAGCCCTGCGTCTTGCGCACAAGCTGATCGACGCCACGTTCGCCGAGCGCGTGTTCTTCTGCAACTCCGGCGCTGAAGCCAACGAGGCCGCTTTCAAGCTGGCCCGTCGTGTTGCGTTCGACCGTTTCGGCACTGAGAAATACGAAATCATCGCTGCGCTGAACAGCTTCCACGGCCGTACGTTGTTCACCGTTAACGTCGGTGGCCAGTCGAAGTACTCCGACGGTTTCGGCCCGAAAATCACCGGCATCACCCACGTTCCTTATAACGACCTGGCCGCGCTGAAAGCGGCGGTTTCCGACAAGACCTGTGCGGTCGTGCTGGAGCCGATCCAGGGCGAGGGCGGCGTGCTGCCAGCCGAATTGGCGTACCTGCAAGGTGCCCGCGAACTCTGCGACGCGAACAACGCGCTGCTGGTATTCGACGAAGTGCAAACCGGCATGGGCCGCAGCGGCAAGCTGTTCGCCTACCAGCATTACGGTGTGACCCCGGACATCCTCACCAGCGCCAAGAGCCTGGGCGGCGGTTTCCCGATCGCGGCGATGCTGACCACCGAAGCGCTGGCCAAACATCTGGTTGTCGGCACTCACGGCACCACCTACGGCGGCAACCCGCTGGCGTGCGCGGTCGCGGAAGCGGTGATCGATGTGATCAACACTCCTGAGGTGTTGAGCGGCGTAAACGCCAAGCACGACAAGTTCAAGGCGCGCCTTGAGCAGATCGGCGAGAAATACGGCCTGTTCACACAGGTGCGTGGCCTCGGTCTGCTGATCGGTTGCGTGCTCAGCGAAGCGTGGAAAGGCAAGGCAAAAGACATCTTCAACGCCGCTGAAAAAGAAGGCCTGATGATTCTGCAAGCCGGCCCGGACGTGATCCGTTTCGCTCCGAGCCTGGTGGTGGAAGACGCTGATATCGATGCCGGTCTGGATCGTTTCGAGCGCGCGGCTGCAGCACTGACGCAAGCCTGATAGACCCTTCGGCGCCTGAGTACTTGGGCGCCGAACCCAATTTTTGATATCGGGCAGATTCAACTGTCGGAGTCAGCCTTTGTGGTGAGGGGATTTATCCCCGACGGGGCGCGAAGCACCCCCAAAATCTGGGGCCGCTGCGCAGCCCATCGGGGATAAATCCCCTCGCCACAAAGAGCCGATCCCACAATGTTCGGTATTTTTTTTCTGTGAATTGATAAGAGAAAAGGAGTGACACCATGCTGGTGATGCGCCCCGCGCAAATGGCTGATCTGGGCGAGGTACAGCGTCTGGCTGCGGACAGCCCGATTGGTGTCACTTCCTTGCCGGATGACGTGGAACGTCTGAGCGACAAGATCGCCGCGAGCGAAGCGTCGTTTTCTGCCGAAGTGAGCTTCAACGGTGAAGAGAGTTACTTCTTCGTCCTCGAAGAATCCACCACCGGCAAACTGGTCGGTTGCTCGGCGATTGTCGCGTCCGCCGGTTACTCGGAGCCGTTCTACAGCTTCCGTAACGAGACCTTCGTCCACGCCTCCCGCGAGTTGAAGATCCACAACAAGATCCACGTGCTCTCGCAGTGCCACGACCTGACCGGCAACAGCTTGCTGACCAGTTTCTACGTGCAGCGTGAGCTGGTCGGGTCGCCGTGGTCGGAGCTGAATTCCCGTGGCCGTCTGCTGTTCGTCGCCAGCCATCCCGAGCGTTTCGCTGATTCGGTGGTGACCGAGATCGTTGGTTACAGCGATGAGAATGGCGACTCGCCGTTCTGGGACGCGATTGGTCGTAACTTCTTCGACCTCAATTACGCCGAAGCCGAACGCCTGTGCGGGCTGAAAAGCCGCACGTTCCTCGCCGAGCTGATGCCGCATTACCCGATCTACGTGCCGCTGCTGCCGGACTCCGCCCAAGAGGCGATGGGCCAGGTGCACCCGCGTGCGCAGATCACCTTCGACATCCTGATGCGCGAAGGCTTCGAGACCGATCACTACATCGACATTTTCGACGGTGGCCCGACCCTGCATGCGCGTGTTTCGGGGATCCGTTCGATCGCCCAAAGCCGTGTGGTGCCAGTGAAGATCGGCGAGCCGGTGAAAGGCGCCGGGCGCCAGTATCTGGTGGCCAACGCGCAGTTGCAGGATTACCGCGCGGTGCTGCTGGAACTGGATTACGCGCCGGGCAAACCGGTGACTCTGGATCTGGAAGCGGCCGAAGCCCTGGGCGTCGGTGAAGGTGCCAGCGTGCGCCTGGTGGCGGTTTAACGCCTTAGCGAGTTTCACGGGTGGCGAAGGCGGCCCGTTTGAGGAGATAGCATGATTGTTCGTCCCGTACGCAGCAGCGATTTATCCGCGCTGATCGACCTGGCCCGTAGCACCGGCACCGGTTTGACTACTTTGCCGGCCAACGAAGAACGTCTGGCCCATCGGGTCGGCTGGGCCGAGAAGACTTTTCGCGGCGAAGCTGGCCGTGGTGATGCGGACTACCTGTTCGTGCTCGAAGACGACGACGGCCGCGTGGTGGGGATTTCCGCCATTGCCGGCGCGGTCGGCATGCGTGAGCCTTGGTACAACTTCCGTGTCGGCCTGACCGTCAGCGCCTCGCAAGAACTGAATATCTATCGCGAGATTCCGACGCTGTTTCTGGCCAACGACCTGACCGGTAATTCCGAGCTGTGCTCGTTGTTCCTGCACGCCGATTACCGCAGCGGTCTGAACGGTCGCATGCTGTCGAAGGCGCGGATGCTGTTCATCGCG
Source organism: Pseudomonas sp. 18058 (assembly GCF_902706155.1). Taxonomy (NCBI): domain Bacteria; kingdom Pseudomonadati; phylum Pseudomonadota; class Gammaproteobacteria; order Pseudomonadales; family Pseudomonadaceae; genus Pseudomonas; species Pseudomonas sp. 18058. The sequence goes on along the minus strand of NZ_CACSJY010000014.1, from coordinate 40,632 downwards.
GAATTCCCTGAATTGTTCGGCAACAAGATCATCGCCGAAATGCGCGGTGTCTCCGATGACGCCGGTCGTTCGCCGTTCTGGGAAAGCCTCGGTCGGCACTTCTTCAAGATGGAATTCAGCCAGGCCGACTACCTCACCGGTGTCGGCAACAAGGCGTTCATCGCTGAACTGATGCCGAAATTCCCGCTGTACACCTGCTTCCTGTCGGAAGGCGCGCGTCAGGTCATCGGCCAGGTTCACCCGGACACCGAGCCAGCCTTGGCGATGCTCAAGGGCGAAGGTTTCAGCTATCAGGGTTACGTCGACATCTTCGACGCCGGCCCGGCCATCGAATGCGAAACCGGCAAGATCCGCGCGGTGCGTGACAGCGAAGCGCTGGTGCTCGCCGTGGGTACGCCTGGCGACGACGCCACGCCGTTCATCATCCATAACCGCAAGCGCGAAGACTGCCGCATCACCGCTGCGCCGGCGCGTCTCGCTGCCGGTACTTTGGTGGTCGATCCGCAGACCGCCAAACGTCTTCAACTCAACGCTGGCGATCAAGTGCGCGCCGTGGCGTTGTCCGCTGCACGGGAGTCGAAATAATGAATTCGCTATACATCGCAGGTGAGTGGCTGGCCGGTCAGGGCGAGGCCTTTCAATCGCTGAACCCGGTGACCCAGCAAGTGCTGTGGTCGGGGGAGGGCGCCACGGCGGCTCAGGTTGAATCGGCTGTGCAAGCTGCGCGTCAGGCGTTCCCGGGCTGGGCACGTCGCACGCTGGACGAGCGCATCACGGTGCTTGAGGCTTTCGCCGCGTCGCTGAAAAACCACGCTGACGAACTGGCTCGCACCATTGGTGAAGAGACCGGCAAACCGCTGTGGGAATCGGCGACCGAAGTGACTAGCATGGTCAACAAGATCGCGATTTCGGTGCAGAGCTACCGCGAGCGTACCGGCGAGAAGAGCGGCCCGTTGGGTGACGCCACTGCTGTGCTGCGCCACAAACCGCACGGCGTGGTCGCAGTATTCGGCCCTTACAACTTCCCTGGCCACTTGCCAAACGGCCACATCGTGCCGGCGCTGCTGGCGGGTAACAGCGTGCTGTTCAAGCCAAGCGAACTGACCCCGAAAGTGGCCGAGTTGACGGTCAAGTGCTGGATCGAAGCCGGTCTGCCAGCGGGTGTTCTGAACCTGGTGCAAGGCGCCCGGGAAACCGGCATCGCGCTGGCAGCGAACCCGGGCATCGATGGTTTGTTCTTCACCGGTTCGAGCCGCACCGGCAATCATCTGCACCAGCAATTCGCCGGTCGTCCGGACAAGATTCTGGCGCTGGAGATGGGCGGTAACAACCCGCTGGTGGTTGATCAGGTCGCGGATCTGGATGCGGCGGTTTACACGATTATTCAGTCGGCGTTCATTTCTGCCGGTCAGCGTTGCACCTGCGCACGCCGCCTGCTGGTGCCGCAAGGCGCGTGGGGCGACAGCCTGTTAAAGCGTCTGGTTGAAGTCAGCGCGACTATTGAAGTCGGCGCATTCGATCAGCAACCGTCACCGTTCATGGGCTCGGTGATTTCCCTCGGCGCGGCGAAAGCGCTGATGGACGCTCAAGAACATCTGCTGGCCAACGGCGCGGTGTCGCTGCTGGAAATGACTCAGCCACAAGCACAAGCCGCGTTGCTGACGCCGGGCATCGTTGATGTGACGGCGGTTGCCGAGCGTCCGGACGAAGAACTGTTCGGCCCGTTGCTGCAAGTGATCCGCTACGTTGATTTTGAAGCAGCGATCGTTGAAGCCAACAACACCGCTTATGGGCTTGCTGCGGGTTTGCTGTCGGATTCCGAAGCGCGTTATCAGCAGTTCTGGCTGGAAAGCCGCGCCGGCATCGTCAACTGGAACAAACAACTGACCGGCGCTGCGAGCAGCGCGCCATTTGGTGGGGTGGGTGCCTCGGGCAACCATCGCGCCAGCGCCTATTACGCAGCGGATTACTGCGCGTACCCGGTGGCGTCGCTGGAGACGCCGAGCCTGGTGTTGCCTGCCTCTCTGACACCCGGCGTGAAGATGGCGTGATGCCCATTCGCGAGCAAGCTCGCTCCCACAAGTGCGATGAAGATCCCTGTGGGAGCGAGCTTGCTCGCGAAGGCCGCACCTCGGTCAAAAAGAACAGTTACTGAAGCCTATAACAACAGATTCTCGTGGAGCCTCGCTGATGAAATCCTATGAAGTCAATTTTGACGGTCTAGTGGGGCCGACCCATAACTACGGTGGTCTGTCCTACGGCAACGTTGCGTCCCAGAGCAACAGCCAGCAATCCTCGAACCCGAAGGAAGCGGCGCTGCAAGGTCTGGCGAAGATGAAAGCGCTGATGGAAATGGGCTTTCAGCAAGGCGTACTGGCGCCGCAGGAACGTCCGGACGTGGCCGCTCTGCGCCGTCTGGGTTTCAGCGGTACCGACGCGCAAGTGATCGAGCGCGCCGCCAAAGAAGCCATGCCGCTGTTGGTCGCCAGTTGCTCGGCGTCGAGCATGTGGGTGGCCAACGCCGCCACGGTCAGCCCGAGTGCCGACACTGCTGACGGTCGCGTGCATTTCACCGCCGCCAACCTCAATTGCAAATACCACCGCAGCATCGAGCACCCGACCACCAGCCGTGTGCTCGGTGCGATGTTCGCCAATCAGCAGCACTTCGCCCATCACGCCGCGTTGCCGGCGGTGGCGCAGTTCGGTGATGAAGGCGCGGCCAACCACACACGTTTCTGCCGTGAGTACGGCGAGGCGGGCGTTGAGTTCTTCGTGTTCGGTCGCAGCGCGTTCGACAACCGTTTCCCGGCGCCGCAAAAGTACCCGGCGCGGCAGACCCTCGAAGCTTCGCAAGCCGTTGCGCGTCTGCACGGTCTGCGTGACGAAGGCGTGGTTTACGCCCAGCAGAACCCGAACGTGATCGATCAGGGCGTGTTCCACAACGACGTGATTGCTGTGGGTAATGGCGAGGTCTTGTTCTATCACGAGGACGCGTTCCTCGACACCGAGTCGATGCTGGCCGAGCTGCAAAGCAAACTGGCCAAAGTCGGTGGTAACTTCCAGTCCGTGTGTGTGCCGCGTTCGGCGGTTACCGTGGATGACGCGGTGCGCTCGTACCTGTTCAACAGCCAATTGCTCTCGCGTCCTGACGGTTCGATGCTGTTGATCGTGCCGCAAGAGTGCCAGGCCAACGAACGCGTCTGGGCTTACCTGCAAAGCCTGACCAGCTCCGGCGGTCTGATCCGCGAAGTGAAAGTTTTCGATCTCAAGCAAAGCATGCAAAACGGCGGTGGTCCGGCGTGCCTGCGACTGCGCGTCGCGCTTAACGAAACCGAACTGGCGGCGGTCAACCCAGGGGTTATCATGACGGCACCGTTGTACGGTTCGTTGACCGCATGGGTCGAGAAGCACTACCGCGACCGCCTGAGCGAAACCGATCTGGCGGATCCGCAGTTGCTGCTTGAATGCCGGACGGCACTGGATGAACTGACGCAAATCCTTAAACTGGGCGCGGTTTATCCATTCCAGATCAATTGATGGCCGGCGCGTCGCCCGAACGCGGCGCGCGGCTTGTCTCACCAAGAGAGTAAAAACATGAGCGATTCCCTGCAGCTGATCCTTGAAGACACTGACGGCACGCAACTGGAGACCTCCTGCACCCGCGTTGCGGTCATGTGGCAAGGCAAAGAGCTGTGGATCCAGCAGGACGGCCGTGGCCAGTTGCTGATCGGCGTGGACGTTGAAGAAGGTGACGCCGAATACGCCAACCTGCTGCTGCGCCCATTGGCGACTAATCTGGTAAGTCTGCAACTGGAAATGGAACCGGCTGACGCTGGCGACGACGAAGACCACGTGCACGGCCCGGATTGCAACCACGACCACTAAGGAAACCGCTCTATGCTCGCCCTCGGCAAACTGCTTGAACTGACCCTCGCCGGCCGCGAACCGGCGGAGAAGACTCAACTGACTGTCGAAGGCGTGCGCATGCGCTGGTTGAGCGAAGGGGCGCTGGAAGTCCGGCCACCCGAAGCGCGCGACAATGGCCTGGATCTGCTGCTGTCGGCAGGGATCCATGGCAACGAAACAGCGCCGATCGAGTTGCTTGATCGGCTGCTGCACGACATCGCACGCGGCGATCTGAAGCCGCGCGCACGTATTCTGTTTCTGTTCGGCAACCCCGAGGCGATTCGCAAAGGCGAGCGCTTTGTCGAGCAGGACGTCAATCGGCTGTTCAATGGCCGTCACGAACAAAGCAGTGGCTCAGAAGCGCTGCGAGCCTGTGAGCTGGAGCGTTTGGCGGCGATTTTCTTCAGCCTGCCGGATCGCCAGCGCCTGCACTACGACCTGCACACAGCGATTCGCGGCTCGAAGATCGAGCAGTTCGCGCTGTATCCGTGGAAGGAAGGTCGTCAGCATTCACGCCTTGAACTGGCGCGCCTGCGCGCTGCCGGGATGGAAGCGGTGCTGCTGCAGAACAAACCGTCGATCGTTTTCAGCTCTTACACCTACGACAAACTCGGCGCTGAGGCTTTCACGCTGGAACTGGGCAAGGCGCGGCCGTTCGGGCAGAACGACGGGGTTAACGTCTCGCTGCTGGAAACTCGCTTAAAGCAGATCATTGAAGGCACAGAACCAGAGATGGCTGAAGCGCAGCTGGATGGTTTGCAGCTGTTCAGTGTCGCGCGGGAAATCATCAAGCACAGCGATGCGTTCCGCCTGAACCTGCCGCAGGACATTGAAAACTTTTCCGAGTTGGAGATGGGTTATGTGCTGGCCGAAGATCTGGCCAATACCCGCTGGATCATTGAGGAGGAGGGCGCGCGCATCATCTTCCCTAATCCCAAGGTCAAGAACGGCTTGCGCGCAGGCATCCTCATCGTCCCGACCAGCGACGAAAACCTCGCCTGACCCTGCCACATTTTCCTGTAGGAGCTGCCGAAGGCTGCGATCTTTTGATCTTGTGGTTTTTTAAGATCAAAAGATCGCAGCCTTCGGCAGCTCCTACAGGTGATGATCGTTCCCGCGCGATGCATGGGAACGATCATCAGTGGGTCAGACCGCTACTGCATGCGGCTCGGTACGGCGCAGTGCGCGAACCTTGCGCAGTGTATCCGCGCAAGTCCGCGCTGCTTCCTGACCCTTGTGTACAAAGTGCTCAAAGAAGAATTTCTGATGCTCGTCACCCGCATGGAAGTGATGCGGCGTCAGCGACACCGAGAACACCGGCACTTCGGTTTCCAGTTGCACTTGCATCAGGCCGCTGACCACCGATTGGGCGACGAACTCGTGACGGTAGATGCCGCCATCCACCACCAGGGCTGCGGCGACGATGCCGGCATAACGACCGGTTTTGGCCAGCAACTTGGCGTGCAGAGGCATTTCAAAAGCGCCGCCGACTTCGAAGATGTCGATGTCCGATTCCTGATAGCCCAGGGCAATCATTTCGGCGACGAAGCCTTTTCGGCTCTGGTCGACGATTTCTTTGTGCCAGCAGGCCTGGATGAACGCAACGCGCTCGCCGTGTGGGTGTTTGCTTTTGCTGTCGATAGCGGTGGGTTGCATGTTCTGACTCCTGTTTGTGTGAAAAACAGGGCGTTATGAATCGAAAGGGATTCAAGGGTGCGCACACGCACAGCATCGCGCGGACGGCCCTTTGGCGTTAATCCCGTTCTCTCTTCATCCGGACTATGACCGTCGGCCCCGGGATCACACCGGGTCTGCTGACCTTGCCGCCGATCTCAACCGAAGTCGTATTCGTCGCCAAGCGCTCGCGGGCTATGCGCATTGCGCGCAATTACCGCCGGTGGGGAATTGCACCCCGCCCTGAGAACGTTTTTGCCGCCCTTTCTCGGGCGGCGCAGCGTTTTTAACACAGATTTTGTGTCTGTGCATTGCGCCTTTTTGATGATTGCCATCGAAAACCTGAAAGCCTTGAAACGAAAAATCCTTGCGCAAGGGTTGATTAATCCGCGCCATGACCGCAGTAATTCCACTTCGTAAAGGGATTTCCCCTGCTGAATTGAGGCCAGGTTCATGAGCGTTATCGATCTTCGCAGCGACACCGTCACCCAACCGACACCCGCCATGCTCGACGCGATGACCGCAGCCGATACCGGTGACGATGTGTACGGCGAAGACCCGACGGTCAATCGTCTGGAAGCCGAACTGGCTAAACGCTTGGGCTTTGCCGCCGCGCTGTTCGTGCCGACCGGCACCATGAGCAACCTATTGGGATTGATGGCGCACTGCGAGCGCGGCGACGAATATGTCGTGGGTCAGCAGGCGCACACCTACAAGTACGAGGGCGGCGGCGCGGCGGTGCTCGGTTCGATTCAGCCGCAGCCGCTGGAAGTGCAGACCGACGGTTCGCTGGATCTGGATCAAGTCGCGGCGGCGATCAAACCCGACGACTTCCATTTCGCTCGCACCCGTTTACTGGCGCTGGAAAACACCATGCAAGGCAAAGTGCTGCCGCTGGAATATCTGGCGCGGGCGCGTAAATTCACCCAAGACCACGGCTTGCAACTGCACCTCGACGGCGCTCGGCTTTACAACGCGGCGGTCAAGCTTGGAGTTGATGCACGGGAAATCACCCAGTATTTCGATTCGGTATCGGTGTGCCTGTCCAAAGGCCTCGGTGCGCCAGTGGGATCGGTGCTGTGTGGTTCCGAGCAACTGATCGGCAAGGCCCGGCGTTTGCGCAAAATGGTCGGCGGCGGCATGCGTCAGGCCGGATTGCTGGCGGCGGCGGGGCTGTATGCGCTGGATCACAACGTCGAACGCCTGGCGGATGACCACGCCAACGCGCAGTTTTTGGCCGATGGTCTGCGTGAAGCAGGTTTCACCGTTGAACCGGTGCAAACCAACATGGTTTATGTGCAAATGGGCGACAAAGCCGAAGCGATCAAGGCGTTTGCCGGCGAACGCGGGATCAAGTTGAGCGCCGCCGCGCGGCTGCGTATGGTCACGCACATGGACGTCAGTCGCGCGCAAATCGAGCAAGTGATCGCGACATTCGTCGACTTTTCGCGCAAGTGACAGCGTTAGCCGTCCAATTGACCGTTTCTATCGTATAAACACGCTGTACCCCGCGCGCAGGGCCGATATAATGCGGCCCTTTGCCGTCGCTTCGTCTGTTGACGTTTCGAACAGGCCTTTGGCCGCAGCCTCCGTGGAAGAACCTAATGAAAAGCGCAGAAATCCGTGAAGCCTTCCTTCGCTTCTTCGAAGAGCAAGGCCACACCCGTGTAGCCTCCAGCTCTTTGATTCCGGGCAACGACCCAACCCTGCTGTTCACTAACGCGGGGATGAACCAGTTCAAGGACTGCTTCCTGGGCCAGGAAAAACGTGCGTACACCCGTGCGACCAGCAGCCAGAAATGCGTGCGTGCCGGTGGCAAGAACAGCGACCTGGAAAACGTCGGTTATACCGCTCGTCACCACACGTTCTTTGAAATGCTCGGTAACTTCAGCTTCGGTGACTATTTCAAGAAAGACGCGATTACCTACGCGTGGACCTTCCTGACCGGCGTTCTGCAACTGCCGAAAGAAAAACTCTGGGTCACCGTCTACGCCTCCGACGACGAAGCGTATGACATCTGGACCAAAGAAATCGGTGTGCCGGTCGAGCGCATGATCCGCATCGGCGACAACAAAGGCGCGCCGTACGCCTCCGACAACTTCTGGACCATGGGCGATACCGGCCCGTGCGGTCCGTGCACCGAGATTTTCTACGATCACGGCGACCACATCTGGGGCGGCCCGCCGGGCTCGCCGGAAGAAGACGGCGACCGTTACATCGAGATCTGGAACAACGTGTTCATGCAGTTCAACCGCACCGCCGATGGCGTCTTGCATCCGTTGCCAGCGCCGTCGGTCGACACCGGCATGGGCCTGGAGCGGATCAGTGCGGTGATGCAGCACGTCAATTCCAACTACGACATCGACCTGTTCAAAAACCTGCTGAAGGCCTCGGCTGAAGCGATCGGCTGCGAAAATGGCGATCAGTCTTCGTTGAAAGTCGTGTCCGACCATATCCGTTCGTGCGGTTTCCTGATCGCCGACGGCGTGCTGCCGTCCAACGAAGGTCGCGGTTATGTACTGCGCCGGATCATCCGTCGCGCCTGCCGTCACGGTAACAAGCTGGGCGCTACCGGCAGCTTCTTCTACAAGATCGTTGCTGCACTGGTTGCCGAGATGGGCGAAGCCTTCCCGGAACTGAAAAAGCAGCAAAGCAACATCGAGCGCGTGCTCAAGGCTGAAGAAGAGCAGTTCTCCAAGACTCTGGAGCACGGCCTGAAAATTCTTGAGCAGGATCTGCTTGAACTCAAAGGCACCGTGGTACCGGGCGACGTAGTGTTCAAACTCTACGACACCTATGGTTTCCCGATGGACCTGACCGCCGACATCGCCCGCGAGCGCAGCCTGACTGTCGATGAAGTCGGCTTCGAACGTGAGATGGAAGCTCAGCGTGTGCGTGCGCGTTCGGCCAGCTCGTTCGGTCTGGACTACAACACTTTGGTCAAGGTTGACGTGGCCACTGAGTTCACCGGTTACAAAGACACCAGCGGTTCGGCAAAAATCGTTGCTATCTATAAAGATGGCCAGTCGGTCGACGTCTTGAATGAAGGCGAAGAGGCGGTGATCGTTCTGAATCAGACGCCGTTCTACGCTGAGTCCGGCGGCCAGATCGGCGACTGCGGTTATCTGCAGGCCGGCAGCAGCCGTTTCGACGTGCGCGACACCACCAAAACCGGCGGCGCTTTCCTGCACCACGGTGTGCTGGATTCGGGCAGCCTGACCATCGGCGCGCCAGTGGAAACCCACGTCGACGCCGAAGTGCGTCACGCCACTTCGTTGAACCACTCGGCCACGCACTTGCTGCACGCTGCACTGCGCCAGGTTCTGGGCGAGCACGTTCAGCAGAAAGGTTCGTTGGTCGATAGTCAGCGTCTGCGTTTCGACTTCAGCCACTTTGAAGCGATCAAGCCTGAGCAGATCAAAGCGCTGGAAGACATCGTCAACGCCGAGATTCGCAAGAACTCCGCCGTTGAAACCGAAGAAACCGACATCGAAACCGCGAAGAACAAAGGCGCGATGGCGCTGTTCGGCGAGAAGTACGGCGACAACGTGCGCGTGCTGAGCATGGGCGGTGATTTCTCCGTCGAGCTGTGCGGCGGTATCCACGCCAATCGTACCGGCGACATCGGCCTGCTGAAAATCATCAGCGAAGGCGGTGTGGCTTCGGGCGTGCGTCGTATCGAAGCAGTCACCGGTGCTGCGGCACTGGCGTATTTGAATGCTGCAGAAGAACAACTCAAGGAAGCGGCCAGCCTGGTCAAGGGCAGCCGCGACAACCTGATCGACAAGCTGTCGGCTGTGCTCGAGCGCAATCGCCAACTGGAGAAGCAACTCGAGCAGTTGCAAGCCAAGGCGGCGAGCGCGGCGGGCGACGATCTGTCGTCCTCGGCACTGGACGTCAAAGGCGTGAAGGTTTTGGCCGCACGCCTGGATGGTCAGGACGCCAAGGCGCTGCTGGCGCTGGTTGATCAGTTGAAGAACAAACTCGGCCGCGCAGTGATCCTGCTCGGCAGTGTCCATGAGGAAAAGGTCGTTCTGGTTGCTGGCGTAACCAAAGACCTGACTGGCCAACTCAAAGCCGGTGATTTGATGAAGCAAGCTGCTGCGGCAGTGGGCGGGAAGGGCGGTGGTCGTCCGGACATGGCGCAGGGCGGTGGCGTTGATGCCGGCGCGCTGGATGGTGCACTGGCGCTGACCGTTCCATTCGTCGAGCAGGGTTTATAAGACGGTTCATCGCGCTCGCAGTCTAGTGGCGGGCGCGGCGGCTGTTCGAGTGATTATTGGGCGCCCTTCATGGGCAGAGGCGGCTTTGAAATGGCTTTGATCGTACAGAAATTTGGAGGCACCTCGGTCGGTACTGTCGAGAGAATCGAGCAGGTCGCCGACAAGGTTAAGAAATTCCGCGATGCCGGCGATGACCTGGTGGTTGTGCTGTCTGCAATGAGCGGCGAAACCAACCGTCTGATCGATCTGGCCAAGCAAATCAGTGGCGACGGTCAACCGGTTCCGCGTGAGCTGGACGTGATTGTTTCAACCGGTGAGCAGGTGACGATTGCCCTGTTGGCCATGGCGCTGATCAAGCGCGGTGTGCCGGCGGTGTCGTACACCGGTAATCAGGTGCGGATCCTGACCGACAGTGCGCACAATAAAGCGCGTATCTTGCAGATTGATGACCAGAAGATTCGTGGTGATCTGAAAGCAGGTCGCGTGGTAGTTGTCGCCGGTTTCCAGGGCGTCGACGAGCACGGCAACATTACCACTCTCGGTCGTGGCGGTTCCGACACCACCGGCGTGGCACTGGCTGCGGCGTTGAAGGCTGACGAGTGCCAGATCTACACCGACGTTGATGGTGTTTACACCACTGACCCGCGCGTTGTGCCGGTCGCTCAGCGTCTGGACAAGATCACCTTCGAAGAGATGCTGGAAATGGCCAGCCTCGGTTCCAAGGTGTTGCAGATCCGTGCCGTGGAATTCGCCGGCAAGTACAACGTACCGCTGCGCGTACTGCACAGCTTCAAGGAGGGTCCGGGCACCCTCATTACTATTGATGAAGAGGAAACCATGGAACAGCCGATCATTTCCGGCATCGCTTTCAACCGCGATGAAGCCAAGCTGACCATCCGTGGCGTGCCAGACACCCCGGGCGTGGCGTTCAAGATTCTCGGCCCGATCAGTGCCGCGAACATCGAAGTCGACATGATCGTGCAGAACGTCGCGCACGATAACACCACCGACTTCACCTTCACCGTACACCGCAACGACTTCCAGGCCGCACAGAACGTGCTGGAAAACACTGCTCGCGAGATCGGTGCCCGTGAAGTGGTTGGCGACATCAAGATTGCCAAGGTCTCGATCGTCGGCGTCGGCATGCGTTCCCACGCAGGCGTGGCCAGCCGCATGTTCGAATCGCTGGCAAAAGAAAGCATCAACATCCAGATGATCTCGACTTCGGAAATCAAGGTTTCCGTGGTGATTGAAGAGAAGTACCTGGAACTGGCCGTGCGCGCTCTGCACACGGCTTTCGAACTGGATGCGCCGGCCCGTCAAGGCGAGTAATTCCGTTCAACTGAAGGGCGCGGTCTGACCGCGCCCTTTATTTTTTTGAATGGCGTGAGCCCTGACTGTTCTTTTGCTCGCGCTGGTCAATACTCAGGCATGTAGGGCTACGATCGCTCCGGTTGTAGGTCGGGTGCCTTTTTTTTGCAGACTGTTGTCCCTGAACTGAATTGCGTAAGGAGAAAGGTATGCTGATTCTGACCCGTCGGTGCGCAGAAAGCCTGATTATCGGTGACGGCGAAATCACCGTGACCGTGCTCGGCGTTAAAGGAAACCAAGTGCGCATCGGTGTGAACGCGCCGAAAGAGGTTGCCGTGCACCGTGAGGAAATTTACCTGCGTATAAAGAAAGAGAAGGACGAAGAACCAAGCCATTAATTTTTATCGATTTTTATGTTTGCAAACGGGGAAAAGGTTGGTTAAGATACGCCCCGTGTTGCGGAGAGCTGGCCGAGTGGCCGAAGGCGCTCCCCTGCTAAGGGAGTACACCTCAAAAGGGTGTCGGGGGTTCGAATCCCCCGTTCTCCGCCATTATTTGCTTAGTACGTCGTAATCTGGCTTTTTCTGTAAGTTGTTGAAATTAATAGAAAAAGTGGTTGGAATAGAGATTAGACGGGCTATAATGCGGCGCAACAAATGCACTCGTAGCTCAGCTGGATAGAGTACTCGGCTACGAACCGAGCGGTCACAGGTTCGAATCCTGTCGAGTGCACCATTTAAGAGTCAGTTACAGCAATGTAAATGACTTGGCTTCAACCAGATGTGATCTGGTCTAAAAACACAAATGCACTCGTAGCTCAGCTGGATAGAGTACTCGGCTACGAACCGAGCGGTCACAGGTTCGAATCCTGTCGAGTGCACCATTTAAGAGTTAGTTGCAGCAATGCAGATAACTTGGCTTCATCCAGTTGTGGTCTGGGCTAAAAACACAAAATGCACTCGTAGCTCAGCTGGATAGAGTACTCGGCTACGAACCGAGCGGTCACAGGTTCGAATCCTGTCGAGTGCACCATATACCGAAAAGCCCGCGTTTATCGCGGGCTTTTTGCTGTCCGGGATTTGGCTTTTTCCTTCACGCATCCCCGCTGATCGAAATCGATTTGTGCCGTTCGGCCTCGCTTGAGGTCGTAACGATATGTGGTCGTCGATGTCCGAATATTGATCTTGTCCGGCTTGCCTAAAGCGCTTTCGACATCTTGCGCGCTCATCCCGGCGATAACGCGTCGATTGATGATCGCCTGGCGGCGTTGTCTCGCGTCGATCACGTTGCCGCAGATGTGCTCCGCGCCGCCGACAATGCCCGGTGCTCGGCCTCTGGTATTCATACCGGATGTTTCTTCGTGATTGGCTTCAGGCATCACCGCCACGACAGATCCGGGCAAGTAGGGGTGTACTTCCTGCACGGAGAGGTGTTCGCCGTGCGCGCAACTCATCGTGGTGAAGGTGATGCTGCCGTCAGGTGCTTCGCAGCGATGCAGGGTGGTCGTGGCCCCGGCGTGCGGTAGGCAGAGCAAAAAAGTCAGTACGAAAAAAGATGATTTGAGTGGCATTCGACGTCCTCCATGACGATCTACGCTCAAGGGTAGTCGCTACATTTTGCGCTGCCGGTGTGTTTTCTTTTCAAGATGAGTCGTCGCATTTGCATGGATCAGGATGGCGCTCAGGTTTGTCTCGCAAGCGCTTGTTTCAGCCATGATTTTTTAACGTATTAAACCGTCAGGCGTGTATCATTGCGCCCGTCAGCCCCGCCGGGGCTTATGGAAAACCTCCATGGACTTACCCAGTAGTTGTTCAGTAACCCGTTTCACCAATCATGAATTGACTGATTGATTCTTCCGGCGTGCCCCGCTGCTGGGAGTGGAGTTCGCCTATGTCCGAAATCGAAGTAAAGAAAACACAGGAAAGCCTGCAGGATCGCCTGGCCCAAGTGGTCGAGCTTTTGCAGCGCCAGCGAGTCGTCGAAGACCTGACTCATCGCCAGGAAGGCGCGCACAACGACCGGGTGGAAAACCTGGTTCACCGGCAGAATCTGGTCGAGTTGCAACGCAAACTCGATGATCTGCACTCCGCCGACGTTGCCTACATTCTTGAAGCCTTGCCGCTGGACGATCGTCTGACGCTCTGGCAACTGGTCAAGGCTGATCGCGACGGCGACATTCTTCTCGAAGTATCCGATTCCGTTCGTGAAACGCTGATCGCCGACATGGACGATCACGAGCTCCTGGCTGCAGCCAAGGACATGGACGCCGACGAACTTGCTGACCTGGCTTCCGAGCTGCCGCGAGACGTCGTCCATGGACTGATGGAGAGCCTCGATAACCAGCAGCGTGAGCGTGTGCGTTCGGCCCTGTCTTATGACGAGGAGCAGGTCGGTGCGCTGATGGACTTCGAGATGGTGACGATCCGTGAGGATGTCAGCCTCGAAGTGGTGCTGCGTTATCTGCGCCGTCTCAAAGAGCTGCCGGGCCATACCGACAAACTGTTTGTGGTCGATTACGACGGCGTGCTCAAGGGCGTGCTGCCGATCAAACGTTTGCTGGTCAACGATCCGGACAAACAAGTTGCCGAGGTCATGGCCAGCGACCCGGTGAGTTTCCATCCGGACGAAGACGCCTACGACGCCGCTCAGGCGTTCGAGCGTTATGACTTGATCTCGGCCCCGGTGGTCGACAAGAACGGCAAGCTGATCGGCCGTCTGACCATCGACGAAATGGTCGACCTGATTCGTGAAGAAAGCGAAAACGAAGTCCTCAACATGGCGGGTCTGCGTGAAGAGGAAGACATCTTCGCCTCCGTGTGGAAGTCGCTGCGTAACCGTTGGGCGTGGCTGGCAGTCAACCTGATCACCGCGTTTGTTGCGTCCCGTGTGATTGGTCTGTTTGAAGGCTCGATCGAGAAGCTGGTAGCGCTGGCGGCATTGATGCCGATCGTGGCGGGTATTGGTGGCAACTCCGGTAACCAGACGATCACCATGATCGTTCGGGCGATGGCGCTCGATCAGGTCAGCACCGGCAATACCTCGCGTCTAATGCGCAAGGAACTGGCGGTCGGTTTGATCAACGGCTTGGTCTGGGGCGGGGTGATCGGTGTGGTCGCTTATCTGCTTTATGGCAGCTGGTCGTTGGGGGTGGTGATGACGGCGGCGATGACGCTCAACCTGCTGCTGGCAGCGCTGATGGGCGTACTGATCCCGATGACGCTGGCCAAGATGGGCCGCGACCCGGCCATGGGCGCCAGCGTGATGATCACCGCGATGACCGACAGCGGTGGCTTCTTCATCTTCCTCGGGTTGGCGACAATCTTCCTGCTCTGACCCGCTGCAAACAAAGAGCCCGCCAAATTGGCGGGCTTTTTTGTGCCTGACAGGCAACACAAAACAATTGTGGTGAGGGGATTTATCCCCGTTGGGCTGCGCAGCGGCCCCAAAAACATTAGGACAGCTGCGCACTCCAGCGGGGATAAATCCCCTCGCCACAGGTACAGTGTTTGATCAGCCAAAACGAAGGCAAAAAAAAGCCAGCAATCATGCTGGCTTGAGATATTCGGTGTAGCTCAGGACGCGTCTGCGGCCATCTCGGCGTCGTGTGCGATCAACGACACCAATGCGTTCTGTTGACGGTGCGACAGCTGACGGAAGCGTTGCAGCAGCTCGCGCTCGTGCAGCGACAGCTCAGGGCTATCGAGGCGCATGCTCAATTCTTCGCCCAGTGCACCTTCTTGAATAAGGCTCTGTTCAAGGCGCGCGATGATTTCGGAGTTCATGCTGCGATGATGATTGCGAGCCACCTCGGCAATGCGTTCACGCATTCCGTCTGGCAGACGTACGACGAACTTGTCAGCCGTACGGCTGGAATAAATTGCCTGTTTCAATGGGCGCATATATTTAACCGGTTAGTTCAGGGGAGCGGTTCTCGGGAATGGCCGCAGGATGTGTGATAGGACAAGCATCCGGACCAAATGGTTCAACCTGAATTGTTAAGAGGCGCGCATCATGCCTCAAAATTGCCAGTTCATTGGCGTCAATTCTGTGACAAATATTGAGCCGGATAAAGGCGTAATGCCAGCACCAATTGTCAGAAATGCGGACTGGTTTGAAATCTTTGCCTTCGTCCGAATCACTGCCCGCTTCCTGTTGCACATCAATGGGTGTCCAAAGACCTCAGAACGTGCATGCTATGCGGCTTTCTATCCTTGTTCCTTACCTGTACAGGATAGTGGCAATTTGCCGATTTACTAGGGGCAGACCCGTGCCAGAGGGCATTTTCAGGATGGATGGCAAGCTTATTTATCTGATGGGGCCGTCCGGTTCAGGCAAGGACAGCCTGATTGAGGCGGCACGCGAACCTTTGCGTGCGATGAATTGCGAAATCATTCGCCGGGTGATAACCCGATCAGCGGAGTCTGTGGGTGAGGACGCGGTCGGCGTTACGCCAGAAGAGTTTGAACGCCGCCAGCAAGCCGATAACTTCGCGCTGGCCTGGCACGCTAATGGCCTCGCTTACGGCATTCCAGTAGAAATGGATCGGTGGCTTAAAGACGGGCGAAACGTCTTGGTGAATGGCTCGCGGGCCAACCTGCGTCAAGCGCAGGTGCTGTATCCAACGCTGGTGCCAGTGCTGTTGACGGTGAGGGATGAAGTGTTGCGTGAACGCTTGCTCAAACGAGGTCGTGAGACCCTTGAGCAAATCGATGCGAGGCTGGCGCGCAATGCGCTGTTCAAAGACCGACGAGCCAGCGACACGCCCGTGAATCTAGTCGACAACTCCGGCGATCTGGCGACCGCCGTCAATCAATTGCTGGATGTGCTCAAACTCAACGCAGCACCGGATCAAACTTGATCCGACGCCCGGCCACCAGCGCCAGCACAAACAACACCGCAAACACGCCGCAGCCGATCAGGGGCAGGGTGACCTGGGTGTCCTCGAACAGCGAAAAATGCAAAACGCCACTCAATAAGGCGAGGATCAGAAATCCTGCAGCTGATTTGGACATGCTGTACTCCTGAAGATATTTCAAAAAACCAGACGTTCGGAAACCTGCGCCGGCAAAGCCTGTTCGGCCTCACTAACAGCTCTTGGGCCGTAGCTGCCCTGATCGCTCAGCACCGCCAGTTGCGGCTGTTTCTGCACTTGCAGGTAATGTGGCATGCGCTGGGCGACCGTCTCATGACTGTCCGGGGCCAAGTGAAAGCCCACCAAGACCGCCAATGCGATTGCGTTTGCAAGCAAGAGGGTGCTGTTCATGAGGCGGACTCCGATTGTTCTTCTATGGAACAGACATAGCACCCGCCGTGCCAACAGTCTAACCGCTGTTAAGTCCTTTAAAAACAAGCATTTGAGAGGGTTTTTCGAAGTGCCTGGGTTGCAATCTGCAATGATGGCATTTTGTGGTAGTGCAAAATGCACGGTAAAACATCCCGCAGCCTTGCAGGGCGCCTGCCTACACTTAAAAAGCCCTACGGATGACATGACAAATCAGGGCCTGGCCGTTACCATGCACGCCGTCCGTCGCGCCGCGTCTGCCCGCGACAACTCAGTGTCTCAGTAGCTCAATTGGATAGAGCATCCCCCTCCTAAGGGGAAGGTTGCAGGTTCGAACCCCGCCTGGGACACCACATTTCAATAGCCCCATTCAGGACAATCCCGGTGGGGCTTTTTTGTGCCTTTCGTATGAGAGTTCCAGCAATGTGAAAGTGATCTGGCTGAGTTGGTTTCTTCTTCAGCACCGCGCTCCGACAAACACATCAGGAATCTTCAGGCACCCACCCTCAGGGAACGCCACCCGTTGCCGATAACGTACTCGGTGACTTCAAAGTCGCGTGAAATTGCTTGATAGCATTTTGCCGCCAGCTATCATCGTCGCGCCCGAAATTGCCCTCACTTCAATTGCCTGGAAATCTTCGATGCTGTCGTATCACCAAAAGCGTTTTCTGATCGTCGATGATTTCTCGGATTTTCGCAGTTCGGTTCGCTCGATGCTGCGTGAGCTTGGGGTCAAGGACGTCGACACTGCGGACACCGGTGAGCAGGCGCTGAAGATGTGTGCGCAGAAATCCTACGATTTCATCTTGCAGGATTTCCATCTGGGCGACGGCAAGAAGAACGGCCAGCAGGTGCTTGAAGACCTGATGCTGGAAAAGCTCATCAGCCATGAAGCGGTGTTCGTCATGGTCACCGCCGAGACCAGTCAGGCGATGGTGCTCAGTGCGTTGGAGCATGAGCCGGACGCGTATCTGACCAAGCCGTTCAACCGTTCGGGTCTGGCGCAGCGACTGGAGCGTCTGGAGCAGCGCAAGACTTTGCTCAAACCGATTCTGCAGGCCCTCGACCGTGGCAAACCGGTCGAGGTGCTTAACGCCTGCATTGCGTTGTGCAAGCAGGACATCCGCTACTCGCCGTTGTGCCTGCGTTACCGCGCCGATGCGTTGCGTGATCTCAATCAGAACGAAGCGCTGGAGCGCCTCTACGACGGCATCATTGCTGACCGGCCGTTGCCGTGGGCATTTGCCGGGTTAGGCAAACTGTTGTTCAAGCGCGGGCAGATTGCGCAGGCCAAAGGCGTTTACGAAAAAGCCCTGAAGGTGTTTCCGATGATGCCGTCGCTGTATGACGGCATGGCCGATGTGCTGGTGGCCGAGGGTGATACCAAGGGCGCGCAACGGGTGCTTGAAGAGGCGATTCGCTTGTCGCCGCTGGCGGTGCGTCGACAGGCCCTGCTCGGCAAACTGGCGATGACCAACGAAGATTTTGACACCGCCTCGCGGGCGTACCGTCAGGCCGTGGCGCAGGGCGCGCAGTCGCGTTTCAAGGATGCGGAAAGCAACCTCGGTCTGGCCCACGCGTTGATCAGCAAGGGCAGCGAGCGCGGTCTCGATACGCGCACGCGGCTGGAGATCAACACCACGCTCAGCGCCGTGGCCAAGGAAAATCCGAGCGACCCGGGCCTGCAAATTCGTGCGCGGTTGATGAAGGCCACCAGCCTGTTGCTCAACGATGCCGAAACCGCTGACAAACTCACCGAACAAGCGATGTTGCGTCTCGACGGCATGGAGCAATTCATGAGTCCTGAGGCCGCGCTGTTGGTGGCCAAACAACTGCAAATGCTCGGTCAGGCCGAGGCGGGCACTTCGATGCTCAAGAGTTGCGCGGAGATCTACGGCGATGATCCGGCGGTGATGAAAGACATCGCCAAGCTCACCGATGACCCGACTATCCTCAGTTCGAGCAACGCCGCTGCCGACCTCAACCGTCAGGGCGTGCGCGTGTACAAGACCGGCAATCTGGTGGAGGCCCGCGAGGTGTTCCGCAAGGCGCTGAAGTTGCAGCCGAAGAACATCAGTATTGCGCTGAACTTGGCCCAGTCGCTGCTGCACGGTACCGACACGTCGGTGCCGTCGGCGGAGCTGGAAGAATGTCGGGCCTGCCTGAAAATGGTCGGCCTGATGCCCGACACCGACGCGCGTCATGCGCGTTACCAGAAGCTGAAAAGCAAGGCGTTTGGCGAATGAACCACGACGAGCAAACACTGGATTTTTCCACGGTGATCGCCTCCACCGTTCACGACATGAAGAACTCGCTGGCCATGCTCATGCAGGCGCACAGCCAATGGCTGGCGCGGTTGCCGCCAGCGCAGCGCGAGGGTTCTGAGCTGGGCGTGATCGACTTCGAGTTCGCTCACCTCAACGGCATGCTCGTGCAGTTGCTCGGGCTGTATAAGCTCGGTGTTAATCAGATGCCGTTGCAGCCGGCGTATCACGAACTCGACGACTTCATCGAGGCGCAACTGGCGGCGCATCAGGAAGTGTTCGCCAGTCGCGGGATCATCGCCACCTATGAAATTGATCCGCTGTGTCCGCTGGGTTTCTTCGACCGTGAACTGATTGCTTCAGTGCTCGGCAACTGCATCAACAATGCGATCCGTTATGCCCGCGAGTCGTTGCTGATTACTGTCAGCGACGAGGCGGGGCAGTTGGTGCTGACCATCAATGATGATGGCGCCGGTTACCCGACCGAGATGCTTGAGCGTCAGGCCGATTACGTGCAGGGCATCAATCACAGCAGCGGCAGCACGGGATTGGGTCTGTATTTCGCCCACCGTATTGCCGTATTGCACCAACGCAACGGCGTCGAAGGGCGCACCCAAATCAGCAACGGCGGCCCACTCGGTGGCGGCCTCTTCAGCCTCTTCCTCCCCTGAGACGTTCGACTGATCGTGACGGCAACGTTCTCCCCGTGTAGGAGCTGCCGAAGGCTGCGATCTTTTGATCTTGTTTTCACCAGCAACATCAAAAGATCGCAGCCTTCGGCAGCTCCTACACGGGGGATTCGCGTTGTTTGGTTTTTTTGTTTTGACGCTGCTTGATATTCCGAACAGCCGCAGCCTATTTTGTCCGGGTCGCCGTTCGCGGCTCGCACAACAACAAGGATTGCGTCATGACAACCGATGGCCAGCGCTCACTCGCACAGCGATTGACGGGCATTGATGAGATTGAATGTGTCACGCCGGATTTGAACGGCGTGCCGCGAGGCAAGGTGATGACCGCCGAGGGGTTCCTCGAAGGGCGGCGTTTGCAGATGGCGCGGGGTGTGCTGCTGCAATGCATCATGGGCGGTTACCCGGCGGCGAAGTTTTACGGCAGCGATGACGGTGACCTGGCGCTGGTGGCCGAACCGAGCATGATCCATCCGTTGCCGTGGAGCGACGAGCCGCGCGCATTGGCGATCTGCGATGCCGATGAGCTGACCGGCGAAAGCTCCAACCTGTCGACCCGTGGCCAGTTGAAGAAAGTCATCGCCCGTTATGCGGCGTTGGGCCTGGCGCCGGTGGTGGCGACCGAGCTGGAATTCTTTGTCTTCGCACCCAATACCGATCCGAATCAACCGTTCCGCCCACCCGTTGGTCTCGACGGTCGCCGCGAGGATGGGCAATCGGCGTTCAGCGTCAGTTCCAACAACGGTCTGCGGCCGTTCTTCAACGAAGTCTATAAATGCATGGCGGCCCTCGGTTTGCCGCGCGACACCTTTATGCATGAAATGGGCGTCAGCCAGTTCGAGATCAACCTGCTGCACGGTGATCCGCTGTTGCTGGCCGACCAGACCTTCCTGTTCAAACACTTGCTCAAAGAAGTCGCGCTCAAGCACGGCCTGACCGTGGTATGCATGGCCAAACCGCTGGCGCACACGCCGGGCAGTTCGATGCACATTCACCAGAGCATCGTCGAGATCGGCAGCGGCAAAAATGTATTCAGCGACGAGAAGGGTCAGCCGACCGCAATGTTCCGCCACTTCATCGGCGGACAGCAGGCGGGCATGGCTGAATTCACCGCGCTGTTTGCGCCCAACGTGAACTCCTATCAGCGTCTGTGTCATCCATTTGCGTCGCCGAACAATGCCTGCTGGTCGCATGACAACCGCGCCGCCGGCTTACGGATTCCCGCCAGTTCACCAGTAGCCCGTCGGGTCGAAAACCGTTTGCCGGGCGCCGACGCCAACCCGTATCTGGCAATCGCCGCCAGCCTGGCCGCGGGCTTGCATGGCATCGAGCATGAGCTGGAACCGACTGAAGCAATTCAGGGTGAATTCGAAGTCCCGGACAATCTGTCGCTGCCGTGTACCTTGCATGCCGCACTCGAACGTCTGAAACGTAGCCAATTGGCCATGGAACTGTTCGGCAAGGAGTTCATCGAAGGCTACATCGCTTCGAAGACCATGGAGTTGACGAGTTTCTTTGATGAAATTACCCCCTGGGAACGACGTGTTCTAGCAGCCCAGGCCTGACGAACTGTCGCCACCGGGCTATCGTTTGATAGCCCGGACTCACTGCAAGGAGCCGCTCGGAACGCCGATGCGCCAAATCTGGAAATCCTTTCGAGCGCTGTATTTTGCCTCGCTGATGATGTTGATCGGCTCGGGCCTTTTGTCTACTTATCTGGCTTTGCGCCTGGCCGCTGACAATGTCGACGGGCTGTGGGTCGGTGCGCTGATGGCCTGCAACTATTTTGGTCTGGTGCTGGGCGGCAAGATCGGTCACCGCTTGATCGCCCGTGTTGGGCATATTCGGGCGTATTCGGCGTGCGCCGGGATCGTCGGTGCGGCGGTGCTCGGGCATGGTCTGGTGGACTGGCTGCCGGCGTGGCTGGTGCTGCGGACGATTGTCGGTCTGGGCATGATGTGCCAATACATGGTGATCGAGAGCTGGCTCAACGAGCAGGCCGACGCCAATCAGCGTGGTCTGGTGTTCAGTGGATACATGATCGCGTCGTATCTGGGCCTGGTCTTGGGTCAGTTGATTCTGGTCATGCATCCAGGGCTGGGGCCGGAGCTGTTGATGCTGGTCGCGCTGTGTTTCGCCCTGTGCCTGGTGCCGGTGACGCTGACCCGACGGATTCACCCGGCGCCGCTGCATCCTGCGCCGATGGAGCCGCGCTTCTTCATTAAACGTGTGCCGCAGTCGCTGAGTACGGTGCTCGGCGCCGGTTTGATCATCGGTGCGTTTTACGGTCTGGCGCCGTTGTATGCCTCGCAGCAAGGGCTCTCGACCGAGCAGGTCGGTCTGTTCATGGGTAGCTGCATTTTTGCCGGGCTGCTGGTGCAGTGGCCGCTGGGGTGGTTGTCCGACCGCTATGATCGTGCGCTGCTGATTCGCTGCTTTGCCGGGTTCCTCGCGGTGGCGGCGCTGCCGTTGGCGATCATGCCGGAGGTGCCGCTGGAGGTGCTGTTTGTGGTCGGCTTCTTCTGCTCGCTGGTGCAGTTCTGTCTTTATCCGCTGGCGGTGGCGTTTTCCAATGACCACGTTGAGGGCGATCGCCGCGTCTCGCTGACGGCGATGCTGCTGGTGACGTACGGCGTCGGCGCGAGCATCGGGCCGCTGCTGGCGGGTGTGTTGATGAAGTTTCTCGGCAGCCAGAGTCTGTATGCGTTTTTCAGCTTCTTTGCGTTGGTGCTGGTGTGGCGAATTCGCCCGAAAGCCGTGACCAATCTGCACCAGGTTGATGACGCGCCGCTGCATCACGTGGCGATGCCGGACAGCATGTCGAGCTCACCGCTGGTGGCAGCGCTGGATCCACGGGTGGATGAACAGGTGGTGCAGGATCAGATGCAGACACCGGTCGAGCCTGAGCCTGAACCGGAAGTGGAGCCTGAATCTGAGACTTCGCCGGAGCCAGTGGTGGAAACGGAGCCGGAAGATGGCAGCGATAAACCGACGCCAGACATCAGTGGCGCCAGACCCTGACTCTGACTGCAATATTCACCTGTGGTGAACACAGATTTAATGATGAATCGATAATCCTGTGGTGACTGAATTACTTGTGGCGAGGGGATTTATCCCCGATGGGCTGCGCAGCAGTCCCAAAACCATCCAGCTCGGTTCAACAGGAAAAATGTGCAGTCAGGATTTGGGGCCGCTTCGCAGCCCAGCGGGGATAAATCCCCTCGCCACAAGTAATTCATACACCACAGATTCTTGGTTGAATTCTCACAGGCGAATAATTCACATAGGTGCAAAACCCTAAAGGGAAACACTTAACCTGTGGCGAGGGGATTTATCCCCGTTCGGCTGCGCAGCAGTCGCAAAACCATCCAGCTCGGTTCAACAGGAACATTGTGCAGTCAGGATTTGGGGCCGCTTCGCAGCCCAGCGGGGATAAATCCCCTCGCCACAATTAATTCACTCACCACAGATTTTTGATTGAATATCTCTCAGGCACAAAACAGTGCGGTCGGGAAACACTTGACCTGTGGCGAGGGGATTTATCCCCGTTCGGCTGCGCAGCAGTCGTAAAACCATCCAGCTCGGTTCAACAGGAACAATGTGCAGTCAGGATTTGGGGCCGCTTCGCAGCCCAGCGGGGATAAATCCCCTCGCCACAGGGATCTCAGTGTTAATTGGATTTTCGATCAGGCACAAAAAAGGGCCGCCCCGCCAAGGACTGCCCTTTTTTTATTTGCCGCTACGAATCACATATCGTCTTTATCAAAACGCCGTGCTTCACGCTGCAGTTGATACACAAAGCGCTCAACGTTACGCGCCGCCTGGCCACTGATGTTGTGGAAGCGCAGACCAGCAAAGGTGATGTTGAGTTTTTCTTCGAAATGCAGATAACGCAGTTCAACCGAAGTCGGCTGATTGCCGAACAGCGGCGGGGCGATCAGGCGGTCGTAGACCTGGCCCAGTTGCAGGCGGTCAGTGATGTCGCCTTCAAAGCGCAGCTTGCAACCGGTGGCGGAGATGTCCAGCAGCTTGCCGTTGATCGGCGCCTTGAGTTTCTCGCCGCCGAGTTCGACGTTGACCAGATCGGTCAACTTCAGCGCGGCGCGAAAAGCATTGCGGCGCTGGTGATAAACCACTTCGGTCGGCAGTTCGCCGGTGTAGAAGCGGTCGCCGTCGGCATCGACAATGTCCAGCGTGCCATTGCATTCCCAGGCGATGCGCACGCCTTCGTGGAAACCCTCAACCTTGAACGGCTCGCCCGCCAGCAGAAAGCGTTCACCGTCACGTGGCACCATCTCATCGAGGTTAATCGAAGCGGTATCGCGGTCAACCTTGATCAAATAGCTCTGAAAACGCTGGCTGCGCTCGTGAAAGGTGATGATCAGCGGATCATGGCTGTCTTGCAGCTGACGCAGGTTGCTGGAGATTTCCAGAGGTGTGGTGAGCACCTTAGGAGGCTGCGGAGCATCATCCGCGCTGAGGGCGTTGGACACGGTTTATCAATCTCCAGACAAAATATGACGACTAGCCAGCATTTTGCCAGCATGTTTCGCGAGTTGATAGAGCTGGCGCATCAACGACTCATGCCTGGCTGAGCGGACGCGGCATCGCGGGTTTGGCAAACGTGCCGCTGGCGTCATACAACGCTGGCGCTTCGCCCCCGGTGAGGATCTTCAGTTGATTGCTGGTCGCGGCCTGTTGCATGAGGATCGACTGGCCGTTTTTGACGTTGGCCGCCTGACATTGGGCGATGAGATCGGTCAGGGCATCGCCCTGGGTCAGCAGCTGCTGGCCAACGCTCGATTGCGCGGCCAGTTGCTCAAGACCTTGACGGTCTGGCGTCAGGTTGAGGCTGACGAGGATTTCGCTGCGCTTGCGGCCATGCTGTTCAAGCAAAATGATCAGTGCCTGTTTGGTTGCCAGAATCTCTTCGAGCAGGGGCATGTCGCGACCGTGCAAAGCGAGGGACTCGGTTTGCAATAACTCCAGCAATTGTTGAGCTGGAGCAAAGTCGTCGTTGATCAGTTGCAATAAATTAGTGTCGTGCATGGCTGGCCTTGGGTTTTAAGCGTCCAAAAGCCTCGCGCCGGCAAAAGCCTAGCGCTGGGCTTCGAAGTTGAGCAGTTTGCTGGCTACACGGTTGCTGTCGACTTTATAGCTGCCATCGGCAATCGCGGCTTTCAACTCGGCCACACGGGCTTTGTCGACAGCAGGCTGATCGCGCAGCTTGTCAGTGACCTTCTGCAACTGTTGAGCCTCATTGCTGAGGTGTACCGATTCCCCGCTTTTAGCGGTACTGGCCGTTTCGGCCTGGGTATTCAGCGGCGCGGAAGTGCCGTTTTCGGCGGTTTCCTTGGGCGCGCTGGTACGTGTACTGCCTGTCAGTGACGAGGAGCTGTTCAAACGGCTGAAATCGATGACCATGATAAAAACCTCTGGGAATTTGGACGCTTGCCATGTTTTCGGCCATCTCCTGGAAAACTTTAGGCACATTTAGCAATGAAAGCTGCATGCACCCGCGCGCGTCCTGCTGCGGCACAGTTTAGGGAACAGCCATGGCCAGCGCCAGTTTTCTCCTCGGTGTTTACATGGAAACTTCCACCTGTCCCGGCGCGATGATTTGCGCCTTGATCACCCGTTGCGAATTGAGGTTTTTCACTCGGATCTGTTCTTTCAGTCCGCCGTTGGACAGGGCTTCGCCGGGCATGCGCACGGCGAGTGTGCCGCTGCGCGCGGTGATGACCACTTGATCACCTTTACGCACGACTTCGGCCTGTTCCAGGTGGACTTGGGTAATCACCTGATCGGCGACCGTTGGTCGGGTCAATTTTTGCCCGATCGCTTCGTCTACCGAGGTCAGAAAACCTTGATTGATCTGACTGACATCGCGCTCGCGCAACGTCACGTCCTGAGGTTCGATAATCCCGGCGCGCCTGAGTGCTCGGGTGGTGGTGACAATCTCGCGAAACAGGCGGACTTGAGCGGGTACGAACACCGTCCAGGGCGAACTGCCCTCACAGCGAACCTTGACCGTCACCCGGCCCAAAGGACGGGGGGTGTTCTCCAGCGACGCTGTCAATTCCTTGTCGCACATCGGCATGCGCATACGCGGATCGAGCTGCTTGACTTCAATCTCGTAGCGGCCTTCGGTTTGACTGGTTGCCAAATAGTCTTCTACGGTGAACTCAAGAAAGCCCTGAGTGACGCCGATAAGCATGTCAGGCAAGGTAACCGAATCCGCAACGGCAGGGCTGCCAGCAAGCAAACAGCAGGCGGCAGACACCGCGCAAAGCCCTTTGCGAAGGGGAGAGGTCAGGTGTCGGAAAAATGTCGTTTGAGCGTTCATACGAGTTAAAAAGCAAGCGCCGTGCCGTTTAGCAATGAATGTGCGTCGCAACAACACTTGGCGTTGAGGTAGGAGTCTGGGCATGGCTGGTGTAATGGATTCGGTAAACCAGCGCACGCAACTGGTGGGGCAGAATCGCCTGGAGCTGTTGTTGTTCCGTCTCGACGGTCAGCAGCTCTACGGAATCAACGTGTTCAAGGTGCGGGAAGTGCTGCAATGCCCGTCGCTGACGTTGATGCCCAAGTCCAGTCCTGTCGTGTGCGGGGTGGCAAATATCCGGGGGGCGACCATTCCGATCCTTGATCTGGCGATGGCGACCGGCTCCGGCGCGTTGAAAGACAAGAACAACCCGTTCGTGATCATCACGGAGTACAACACCAAGACCCAGGGTTTCCTGGTGCGCTCGGTGGAGCGCATCGTCAATATGAACTGGGAAGAGATTCATCCGCCGCCCAAGGGCACGGGTCGCGATCATTACCTGACCGCTGTGACTCGGGTGGACAATCAGTTAGTCGAAATCATCGACGTCGAGAAAGTGCTGGCGGAAGTTGCGCCGACGCCGGAAGCGATTTCGGTGGGCGTGGTCGATGTCGAGACCCAGACCAAAGCGTTGTCGCTGCGGGTGCTGACGGTCGATGACTCGTCGGTGGCGCGCAAGCAGGTGTCGCGTTGTCTGCAAACGGTCGGCGTCGAAGTGGTGGCGCTGAACGACGGCAAACAGGCGCTGGATTACCTGCGCAAACTGGTCGATGAGGGCAAAAAGCCGGAAGAAGAGTTCCTGATGATGATCTCCGACATCGAGATGCCGGAGATGGACGGATACACTTTGACGGCTGAGATCCGCAGCGACCCACGCATGCAAAAGCTTCATATCATCCTGCATACTTCGTTGTCCGGGGTATTCAATCAGGCGATGGTCAAGAAAGTCGGCGCCGATGACTTTCTGGCTAAATTCCGCCCTGATGACCTGGCATCCCGGGTAGTCGACCGGATCAAAGCAGCAGATATCAGCTAGGAGCGCTTTGCTCCTGGCGGTCAACACGATTTAAGAGGCGGCATCATTGTCTACGGGTAATTTGGATTTCGAACAGTTCCGGGTCTTCCTGGAAAAAGCCTGTGGCATTTTGCTCGGTGAAAACAAGCAGTATCTGGTCTCGAGCCGTCTCAACAAACTGATGGAACAGCAAGGCATCAAATCCCTGGGTGAGCTGGTGCAGCGCATCCAGACCCAGCCGCGCAGCGGTTTGCGCGAGCAGGTGGTTGATGCCATGACGACCAACGAAACCCTGTGGTTTCGTGACACCTATCCGTTTGAAGTCTTGAAGAAAAAAGTCCTGCCCGAAGCGATCAAGGCCAGCCCCAACCAGCGTCTGCGGATCTGGTCGGCAGCGTGCTCGTCGGGTCAGGAACCGTATTCGCTGTCGATGTCGATCGATGAGTTCGAACGCACTAACCTCGGTCAGCTGAAGATGGGCGTGCAGATTGTTGCCACCGATCTGTCCGGCCTGATGCTCAACAACTGCAAGACCGGCGAGTACGACAGCCTGGCCATTGGCCGCGGTTTGTCGCCGGAACGTCTGCAGCGTTACTTCGATCCGAAAGGCCCGGGGCGCTGGGTGATCAAGGCGCCGATCAAAAGCCGCGTCGAGTTCCGCTCGTTCAACCTGCTCGACAGCTACGCCGCGCTGGGCAAGTTCGACATCGTGTTCTGCCGCAACGTGTTGATCTACTTTTCTGCCGAAGTGAAGAAAGACATCCTGCTGCGCATTCACAGCACGCTGAAGCCGGGCGGTTATCTGTTCCTTGGCGCATCGGAAGCGCTGAACGGTTTGCCGGATCATTACCAGATGGTGCAGTGCAGCCCGGGGATTATTTACCAGGCGAAATGATTGACGAGTGGCAACACACGAACGGGAGTCCTCAGGGGCTCCCGTTTTTTTGTACCCGAAGAAACTCTCCCAGACACCAAAAAATCTGTAGGAGCAAGGCTTGCCCGCGAAGACGGTATGTCTGGTTAATTGATGTCGACTGGCTCGACGTCTTCGCGGGCAAGCCTTGCTCCTACACAGCGGGGCGTGCGGGGAGGCAAGCGGCAGAAAAGCGGCATCTGGCGGAAACCGCTTGCCGCTTTTCTGGCATTGCCGCTTTGCCGGCTGCCCGCAAAGCCCCGGTTTACGGGGTTTCTTCTGTTTGGCACGCGGCTTGCTAAAGCTCATGTACGAAAAACCGGTCACCTGAAGGTTCCCGACATGAGCATCAGCTTCGATAAAGCGCTCGGCATTCACGAAAAAGCATTGGGCTTCCGCGCCCAGCGTGCCGAAGTGCTGGCCAACAACATCGCCAACGCCGATACCCCGAACTACAAGGCGCGGGATCTGGACTTCTCGAAAGTGCTCGAAGCACAGACCCAGAAGAACGCCAACGGCACCATCGCCCTGAACATGACCAACAGCCGTCACATCGAAGCTGAAGGCCTGGGCAATGGCGACGAATCGCTGCTGTATCGCACGCCGATGCAACCTTCGATCGACCAGAACACCGTGGATGCGCAACTGGAACAGTCCAACTACGCGGAAAACGCCGTGGGCTTCCAGGCCAGCTTCACGCTGCTCAACAGCAAATTCAAAGGGCTGGTCTCAGCCCTGCGCGGAGAATAATCCATGTCCCTGTCCAGCGTTTTCAACATTGCCGGCAGCGGCATGAGCGCACAAACCACGCGTCTGAACACCGTGGCGTCGAACATCGCCAACGCCGAAACCGTTTCGTCGAGCATCGACCAGACCTACCGCGCCCGTCACCCGGTGTTCGCCACCATGTTCCAGGGCGGCCAAAACGCTGGCAGCAACTCGCTGTTCCAGAGTCAGGACGCCGCGGGGCAGGGCGTGCAGGTACTCGGTGTGGTCGAAGACCAGAGCAACCTCGAAGCGCGTTACGAGCCGAACCATCCGGCGGCCGACGCCAAAGGCTACGTCTACTACCCGAACGTCAACGTGGTGGAAGAAATGGCTGACATGATTTCCGCGAGCCGTTCGTTCCAGACCAACGCCGAAATGATGAACACCGCCAAAACCATGATGCAGAAGGTACTGACCCTAGGTCAGTAATAAGGGGCGACTGCCATGAGCGTTACCGATACCACCAGCTCCCTGAGCATGAACGACATTCTGGCCAACTCGTCGAAGACGGCCAGCAGCAGCACCTCCGGCGGCATCGCTTCGGCGACCAACAGCGCCACCGGTGGCCAGGCGCTGGGCAAAGATGCGTTCCTGCAATTGCTGGTGACCCAGCTGAAAAACCAGAACCCGCTCGATCCGCAGGACAACAGTGCGTTCGTTGCACAGTTGGCGCAGTTCAGCAGTCTGGAAGGCATCACCACACTGAACAGCACCGTCAGCTCGCTGGCCGGCAACTACAACTCCTCGCAAGCCTTGCAGGCGTCGTCGCTGGTCGGTCGCAACGTGATCGTGCAGACCAACACCGCGCAGCTCGACGACCCAACCAAAGGCCTGACCGGTTCGGTCACCGTGCCTTCGTCGATCGCCGGCGGCACCGTCACCATCACCGATAAAGACGGCAAGGCTGTTCGCACTATCGATCTGGGCAGCCGCGCGGCCGGCGATGCCAGCTTCACTTGGGACGGCAAGGATTCTTCCGGCACCGTGGTGCCGGTCGGTACTTACACCTTCAAGGCCAGCGCACCGATCGATGGCGCCGCAACGGATCTGGCCACTTACCTGCCGGCCACGGTCAACAGCGTGACCATCAGCCAGACCGGCGGCGAGCTGATGCTCAACCTGGCCGGCAAGGGCAGCGTTGCCCTGTCCAAAGTACAAACCATTGGTATATAGAGCCGATTAACCCGGCACAAAGGAGTGGAATATGTCTTTCAATATCGGCCTTAGCGGTCTCTATGCAGCCAACAAACAACTGGACGTGACCGGCAACAACATCGCCAACGTTGCCACCGCCGGTTTCAAATCCTCGCGCGCAGAATTCGAAGACGTCTACTCGGCGACTCGTCTGGGCAGCGGCAGCAAAGTGATTGGTAACGGCGTGCGCCTGGCCAACGTTTCGCAGCAGTTCACCCAGGGTGACATCAGCAACACCGGTAACGTGCTCGACATGGGTATCAACGGTTCGGGCTTCTTTACCATGAGCAATAACGGTTCGGTGTCGTACACCCGTGCCGGTACGTTCAAGGTCGACAACGCCGGTTATATCACCAACACCGATTACACCTCGCGTCTGCAGGGTTACGGTGTGGATGCCAACGGCAAGATTCTCAACGGTGTGTTGACTGACCTGAAAATCGACACGTCGAACCTGGCACCGAAATCGACTTCGTCGGTGACCTCGACCATCAACCTGAATTCGTCGGCACCGGTGATCGTTGATACCGGCGCCAATGCGGTCAAGTTCGATCCATCGAAAGCCGAGACGTACACCAAGTCGTTCAGCACACCGATCTATGACACTCAGGGTAACTCCCACGTCATGGATCAGTACGTGGTGAAGACCAGCGACAACACCTGGAAGGTTTACACCCTGGTTGACGGCCGTAACCCGGACGCGACCGGCAGTGATCCAACCCTGACGGCGCCGACGGCTTCGACGTTGTCGTTCGACAGCTCGGGCAAGTTGACTCAGGTGAGCACGCCGAATCCGGCGGATCCTGCAAATCCGATTATCAGCAGCGACTTGACGCTGAGTAACTGGAAGCCAGGCACTGTGACCAATGGTGTGTTTACGCCTAACGGTGCGGCAGCGAACCCGGCGGGTGTGACCATTTCGATGGCCAAGACTACTCAGTACAACGCTGATACTGCGCGTTCGATTCCGACTCAGGATGGTTATGCCACCGGGCAGATCACTAA
This sequence comes from Pseudomonas sp. 18058, assembly GCF_902706155.1. NCBI lineage: Bacteria > Pseudomonadati > Pseudomonadota > Gammaproteobacteria > Pseudomonadales > Pseudomonadaceae > Pseudomonas > Pseudomonas sp. 18058. Next base: position 10,067 of record NZ_CACSJY010000014.1, on the reverse strand, counting down.
CCTGACGATTGATGGCACCGGTACCTTGTTCGCCAACTTCAGTAACAATCAGAGCAAGGCGATTGGGCAGGTGGCGTTGGCCAGTTTCACTAACGAGCAGGGTTTGCAGGCGGTTGGTGGTACTAGCTGGAAGGAGACGTTTGCTTCGGGTATTCCGGGGTACGATGCGCCGGAGACCGGGACTTTGGGTTCGATCGCGTCGAACTCGCTGGAGGAGTCGAACGTTAACCTGACGAATGAGTTGGTTGATTTGATCAAGGGTCAGAGTAACTATCAGGCGAATGCGAAGACGATTTCTACGCAGAGCACGATTATGCAGACCATTATTCAGATGACCTGATTTTTGGTTTTGCTGTTTGAGAAGGGCCCCTCTTTTTGAGGGGCTTTTTTTTGGGTTTGGGTTTATATCCGTTGCTGCGGGGGTGGCTGATTATGGTTCCGCCCTTACGGCGGGTCACTTTTGGCAAACGCCCCAAAAGTAACCAAAAGGTCTGTTCCCTGACGTCCGGCCCTCGCTAAGGCTCGGGTTCCTTCGCTCCGGGTTCATCCGGGGGCATCGCCTACGGTTTGCTTCGCTGCACCTCCTCTCGATGCTTTCCCCGTATGAATCCCTCCACTCAGCCTCCCGACGGGCTCTAAGATCAAAAGCTGCACCCGAGCTTGCGCTCATCGTGTTGAGTGGTGAAGAGCTCAGCGTGATCGGCTTTTGATTTTCGTTGGATTCGCCCCTCACCCCAGCCCTCTCCCGAGGGAGAGGGGGCCGATTTTTGGGTTTCTCAGGATTTGTGTTCGGCTCGGTATTTCATGTCGGCGTACCTCTCCCAATCCACGCGGTCAGTATCCTCTCCCACCGGGAGAGGGCTAGGGTGAGGGACTCTTGATTTGGATTTGAAGCTCAAATTCAACTCGGTATTTCATGTCGGTGCATCTTGCCCAAAACACCCCGGTCAGTCCCCTCTCCCTCTGGGAGAGGGCTAGTGAGGGGCTCTTGATTTGGATTTGAAGTTCAAATTCAACTCGGTATTTCATGTCGGTGCATCTTGCCCAAACACCCCGGTCAGTCCCCTCTCCCACCGGGAGAGGGCTAGTGCGATGGGCTCTTGATTTGGATTTGAAGCTCAAATTCAACTCGGTATTTCACGTCGGTGCATCTTGCCCAAACACCCCGGTCAGTTCCCTCTCCCTCTGGGAGAGGGCTAGGGTGAGGGTTTGCTTTTGATTTGATTGGGGGAGTGAGCCTGCTGGCGATAGCTGTTCATATTCAATCCATTTCAACCAGCCCAAAAAAAGCCCCCAACAAACCAGAGGTCTGTCAGGGGCTTTTTCAATCAGGTGTTTTTCAACACCTGATTTCGCTCAGCTTATTGGCAAGCTTCGCAATCCGGCTCGTCGATCGCGCAGGCTTTTGGCACTGGCGCTGGGCCGGCTGGAGCAGCCAGGACCGAATCATCACCGTGGTTGCCGCCGCTGGATACAGCGTTCAGCTTGCTGGTGCTGATGGTCGACTTCTCGGTGCTGGTCGCGGCCAGGGCACGGAGGTAGTAGGTGGTTTTCAGGCCACGGTACCAAGCCATGCGGTAGGTCACGTCGAGTTTCTTGCCCGATGCGCCAGCGATGTACAGGTTCAGCGATTGGGCCTGGTCGATCCACTTCTGACGACGGCTGGCCGCGTCAACGATCCACTTGGTGTCCACTTCAAAGGCAGTCGCGTAGAGCTCTTTGAGTTCTTGCGGGATGCGCTCGATTTGCTGAACCGAACCGTCGTAGTACTTCAGGTCGTTGATCATGACCGAGTCCCACAGACCGCGAGCCTTGAGGTCGCGAACCAGGTACGGGTTGATCACGGTGAATTCGCCCGACAGGTTCGATTTCACATACAGGTTCTGATAAGTCGGTTCGATCGACTGCGAGACGCCAGTGATGTTGGCGATGGTCGCGGTCGGTGCGATGGCCATGATGTTGGAGTTACGAATGCCTTTCTGTACACGGGCGCGAACCGGTGCCCAGTCCAGGGATTCGTTCAGGTCAACGTCGATGTACTTCTGGCCACGTTGCTCGATCAGGATCTGTTGCGAATCCAGTGGCAGGATGCCTTTGGACCACAGCGAACCCTGGAACGTCTCGTACGCGCCGCGCTCGTCGGCCAGGTCGCAGGACGCCTGGATTGCGTAGTAGCTGACCGCTTCCATCGACTTGTCGGCGAATTCGACGGCAGCGTCGGAACCGTAAGGGATGTGCTGCAGGTACAGCGCGTCCTGGAAGCCCATGATGCCCAGACCGACCGGACGGTGCTTGAAGTTGGAGTTCTTCGCTTGTGGCACCGAGTAGTAGTTGATGTCGATAACGTTATCGAGCATGCGCACGGCGGTGTTCACGGTGCGTTCCAGCTTGGCGGTGTCCAGCTTGCCGTTGACGATGTGGTTCGGCAGGTTGATCGAGCCCAGGTTGCAAACGGCGATTTCGTCCTTGTTGGTGTTCAAGGTGATTTCGGTGCACAGGTTCGAGCTGTGAACCACGCCGACGTGCTGCTGCGGGCTGCGCAGGTTGCACGGGTCTTTGAAGGTCAGCCATGGGTGGCCGGTTTCAAACAGCATGGAGAGCATTTTGCGCCACAGGTCTTTGGCCTGGATGGTCTTGAACAGACGAACCTTGCCTGGGTATTCGGTCAGGGCTTCGTAGTACTCGTAACGCTCTTCGAAGGCTTTACCGGTCAGGTCGTGCAGGTCCGGTACTTCGGATGGCGAGAACAGGGTCCACTTGCCGTCGTCGAAGACACGCTTCATGAACAGGTCAGGGATCCAGTTGGCAGTGTTCATGTCGTGGGTACGACGACGATCATCACCGGTGTTCTTGCGGAGTTCGATGAACTCCTCGATGTCCATGTGCCAGGTTTCCAGGTAAGCGCAGACAGCGCCTTTGCGCTTGCCACCCTGGTTAACGGCGACGGCGGTGTCGTTCACGACTTTCAGGAATGGAACCACGCCTTGCGACTTGCCGTTGGTGCCTTTGATGTACGAACCCAGTGCACGCACCGGTGTCCAGTCGTTGCCCAGGCCGCCAGCGAATTTCGACAACATGGCGTTGTCGTGGATCGCGTGGTAGATGCCCGACAGGTCATCCGGCACGGTGGTCAGGTAGCAGCTCGACAGCTGTGGACGCAGGGTACCGGCGTTGAACAGGGTCGGCGTCGACGACATGTAGTCGAAGGACGACAGCAGGTTGTAGAACTCGATCGCACGGTCTTCTTTCTGCTTCTCTTCGATCGCCAGGCCCATGGCCACGCGCATGAAGAAGATCTGCGGCAGTTCGAAGCGGATACCGTCTTTGTGGATGAAGTAACGGTCGTACAGGGTTTGCAGGCCCAGGTAGGTGAATTGCTGATCGCGCTCGTGGTTGATCGCCTTGCCCAGTTTTTCCAGGTCGAAGGTGGCCAGCACAGGGTTCAGCAGTTCGAACTCGATACCTTTGGCGATGTAAGCCGGCAGCGCCTTGGCGTACAGGTCGACCATCTCGTGGTGAGTAGCGCTTTCGGCCACACCGAGGAAGCCCAGGCCTTCGGCACGCAGGGTGTCCATCAGCAGGCGGGCGGTCACGAACGAGTAGTTCGGCTCGCGCTCAACCAGGGTTCGGGCGGTCATCACCAGGGCGGTGTTGACGTCGGTCAGGGCCACGCCGTCGTACAGGTTTTTCAGAGTTTCGCGCTGGATCAGGTCGCCGTCGACTTCTTCCAGACCTTCGCACGCTTCGGTGACGATGGTGTTCAGGCGGCCCATGTCCAGCGGCGCCAGACTGCCGTCAGTGCGGGTGATACGGATCGACGGGTGAGCGTTGACCGCTTCTTCGGTCGGGGCGTGGGCAGCGCGTTCTTTCGAACGACCGTCACGGTAGATCACGTAGTCGCGCGCCACTTTCTGCTCGCCGGCACGCATCAGGGCCAGTTCGACCTGGTCCTGGATTTCTTCGATGTGGATGGTGCCGCCCGAAGGCATGCGACGCTTGAAGGTCGCGGTGACTTGTTCGGTCAGGCGGGCAACAGTGTCGTGGATTCGCGACGAGGCGGCAGCGGTGCCGCCCTCAACTGCGAGGAACGCTTTGGTGATAGCGACGGTGATCTTGTCATCGGTGTAAGGAACGACAGTGCCATTACGCTTGATCACGCGCAGTTGACCAGGCGCGGTGGCTGCCAGATCCGAATTCGAATCAGCGGCCTGCGGCAAGGTGCCCTGCGGGTTCTCGCGAGTTGTGTCGGTTTGCATGGGGGGTGATCTCCACATTCTCTAGTTTGTTTGGGCACCATCATGGTGCCCACCGTTCTGGCCAGAAGCACTACAACCGACGGGCGTCGGGCATAACAACTTCGGACCAGTAGGAAAAAGGCTAATGACGCCGCGTCCCTGCCGAAGTTTTTGGCTGCGAGCCAAGGCTCGAGCCGGGTTCCATCCCGGGTGACAGTAATGACTGCAACACCCGTACCGTTTCGGTCGTTTCCGACCTGAAAAACGGTGCCATCCGCAAGTGCGGTTTGGTCTTCAGAAAACTTGCTTGGTTCAACCGGAAACCGGCAATAAATCGCTTGAGTTTCAGGTCTGAAATGTGGTTGGGCTTTTCAGTCAAAAACCCTATATGTAGGGTTTTTTTTTGCGCCGTGCTACAAGATAATGCGTTTCGAGGGGTGTTGCAACGTACTACCTGTGGATAAACCTGTGCGTAAATTGTGTAAGAAAGGTGGAATTCTCGTGTAGGCCGCGAACCTGCTGAGCTAGACCGTTTGTCACCGTTTTCTCACCGGGAAAAACGCTTCAGCGGATTTTTAAGGGCGCGAACCCTACCACAAAAAACCGCCTTGTCCGAACGCATTTACCGACTTGTGTTCTGGCTGTACGCCGTTTATACAATCGGGCCATGTGAACGCGACAAAAGCACGAGCGGATCCGTGTAGGAGCTGCCGAAGGCTGCGATCTTTTGATCTTGAAAAAAACAAAATCAAAAGATCACAGCCTCGTTTCACTCGACAGCTCCTACAGGGGATCGTCTGGATTCGGGCAATCGTCTTCCTTTATTAATAACAATAGAAAGCAGAGGTCACCGGTGGAGCAACAAGCCTGGCAGGTATTGATCGTCGAGGATGACCAGCGACTGGCCGAACTCACGCGCGACTACCTGCAAGCCAATGGACTGCGCGTGGAAATTGAAGGCAACGGTGCGCTCGCCGCAGCGCGGATCATCAATGAGCAACCGGATCTGGTGATCCTCGACCTGATGCTGCCCGGCGAAGATGGCCTGAGCATCTGCCGCAAAGTCCGCGACCGTTACGACGGGCCGATCCTGATGCTCACCGCGCGCACCGACGACGCCGATCAGATTCAGGGCCTCGACCTCGGCGCCGACGATTACGTGTGCAAACCGGTGCGCCCGCGTCTGTTATTGGCGCGGATTCAGGCGTTGCTGCGACGCAGTGACTCACCCGAGCCGACCAGCGAAAAAAGCCGTCGCCTGCAATTCGGCCCGCTGGTGGTCGACAACGCATTGCGCGAAGCCTGGCTCAGCGATAACGGCATCGAACTGACCAGCGCCGAATTCGATTTGCTCTGGCTGCTGGTCTCCAACGCCGGGCGCATTCTCTCGCGGGAAGAAATCTTCACAGCCCTGCGCGGCATCGGTTACGACGGCCAGGATCGCTCGATCGATGTGCGCATCTCGCGCATTCGCCCGAAAATCGGCGACGATCCTGACCATCCACGCCTGATCAAAACCGTGCGCAGCAAAGGTTACCTGTTCGTCCCTGAAGCCTGCGTAGACCTGCCGTTGTGAACTCGATCTTCCTGCGCATCTACGGCGGCATGTGCGCAGCGATCATTCTGGTGGCAGTGCTCGGCGTGCTGGCGCTTAACCTGCTCAACCAAGTGCGCAGCGAGCAGTACCGCGAGCGTCTGGCCCACGGCACGTTCTCGCTGATGGCCAGCAACCTGCAACCGATGAACGAAACCGAACGCCATCGCGCATTGCTGGTGTGGGAACGTTTGCTGGGGATTCCGCTGGCGCTGAAGAAGTTTACTGACACCGATCTCGACCTGACCCAGCGCACCCGCGTGCAGCGCGGCCAGGCTTTGGTCGAACAGACCGGCCCGCACGCGGCGAAGGTCTATCGACTGGTCAGCGACAAAGAGCAGCTTGTGCTCGTAGGCGAGGTGCAGCAGATCAGCGAGCAACTGGCCCGCGCGACTATTTACCTGCTCGCCGATGAGCTGGTGCGCGTGCCGGTCGCTGACCAACCGAAACGGCTGGCGCAGATAAAGGAAGAGAAGGGCTTCGGGTTCGATTTGCGTTTGGTCACGGTGGATGACGCCGACATGGACGAAGACCAGAGCCGCCGCGTGTCTGAAGGCGACACGGTGATGGCGCTGGGCAAGGGCGGCGATTCGATCCGCGTGTTCGCCGGTATGGTCGGCACGCCGTGGGTGCTGGAGATCGGCCCGCTGTACCAGATGAATCCCTATCCGCCGGAGTGGCTGGTGCTGATCGCCGCGCTCGGGCTGAGTCTGATCGGCTTGATCGTTTACTTGCTGGTGCGCCAACTCGAACGGCGTTTACGCGGTCTCGAAGCAGCGGCCACGCGCATCGCCAAAGGCAGTCTGGAAACCCGTGTGCCGGCGCGCGGTGCCGACTCGGTCGGACGGCTGGCGGCGGCGTTCAATGGCATGGCTGAGCACTTGCAACAACTGCTGGCGATTCAGCGTGAACTGGTGCGCGCGGTGTCCCACGAACTGCGCACGCCGGTGGCGCGTCTGCGTTTCGGTCTGGAAATGATCGGCTCGGCGACCTCCCCGCAAGCGCTGGAAAAATACCGCGAGGGCATGGATCACGACATCGAGGATCTCGATAAGCTGGTCGATGAGATGCTCACCTACGCGCGACTGGAGCAGGGCTCACCGGCGCTGACCTTCCAGCGGATTGATCTGGATGCGCTGGTCAATCAGGTCATCGAAGAATTGGCGCCGTTGCGCGCCGAGGTCACGGTGCAGCGCGGGCTGTGTCTGTCGGCTGCGGACAATGACGATGCGTGGGTCGAGGCTGAGCCGCGTTATCTGCACCGCGCGTTGCAGAATCTGGTGAGCAACGCCATGCGCCATGCCCGTTCGAACGTGACGGTGAGTTATCAGGTCGGGCAGTTGCGTTGCCGGGTCGACGTTGAGGATGACGGGCCGGGTGTGCCGGAAGTTGCCTGGGAGAAAATCTTCACGCCGTTTCTGCGCCTGGATGACAGCCGCACGCGCGCGTCGGGTGGGCATGGACTGGGGTTGTCGATTGTGCGACGGATTATTCACTGGCACGACGGCCGGGCGTTGATTGGCAAGAGCAAGAGTTTGGGCGGGGCGTGTTTTAGTTTGAGTTGGCCGAGGAATCAGGAACGACGTTGAGGTTTGTGGTGGCTGGGATGGCCCCTTCGCGAGCAAGCCCGCTCCCACAGGGGCACGCATTGCAAAATGTGGGAGCGGGCTTGCTCGCGAAGACGGCCGAACAGGCGCTGAAAATCCTCAGGCCTTAATGCTGACCAAACTCAACAACTGCCCATCCCGCACCCCAAACTGCGCATCCAGCTCCGTCCCGCTACACCATTCCGCAGACAAATCCGTCAGCAGCCGCAACCGAACCTCACCCGCCTCAGTCCACTCCAGGACTTCCGCATGCTCGAAGTAAAAGCGCTTCTGCACAATCGGATACAGCGCTTTGAACAAACTCTCCTTCACCGAAAACGTCAGCGTCACCCACAACGCCAACTGATCCCGCGAGCCTGCCGCCATGCGCTGCATTTCCGCCGGCGTGAGGATTTCTCCGGCGAGGCGTTCGGCGCGTTCGGCGTTGAGCAGGTTTTCCAGATCCATGCCCAAACCGCGCCAGTGCTGTTTATTGGCAACAATCGCTGCTGCGCGCCCAGTGCTGTGGGTGATCGAGCCGCAGATATGCGCCGGCCAAACGGGTGCGCGATCTTCGCCAATCGGCGGAACCACGCTGGAACCTTCCAGTTGCTGTAACGCCGCCCGAGCGCAGATCCGCCCCGCGAGAAATTCAGCCTGACGCTTGGCCACCGAACGCTGAATGCTCGGCGGCGGCTCAATGGCGCTGCGACGAAAGTCATCGCCGAGCAGTTGCGCCGGATCGAAGTGAGTACTGAGCAGCACGGTATCGGCCAGCACCGAGGGCAACGGCCAATCGGCATCGAGCGGGGTGCAGCAGGCGGGGAGGGTGAGGTTCATGGCGGGCATTTTGCCGGTTAGCACCCACGCTGACCAGTGCCTGCCCGTGTAGGAGCTGCCGAAGGCTGCGATCTTGATCGTTCCCACGCTCTGCGTGGGAATGCCTCAATAGACGCTCTGCGTCCGCGTTGGGACGCAGAGCGTCCCGGGCTGCATTCCCACGCAGAGCGTGGGAACGATCAGGGTCGGGGACGGTTAGCTGAAGATTTTCTGGAAGAACGCTTTCATGTCCGCCCAGGACTTCTCATCCGCTGCTTTGTTGTAACCAATATCCGGCCCGCCATGTTCGCCATGGCTCAAACGATCCGCATCCGGATTGGTAAAACCATGCTTGGCGCCCTCAAGCGTGACGAACTTGTAGTTGGCCCCGGCCTTGTCCATTTCCGACTTGAAGGCGATGACATTGTTCGGCGTGACCATGCTGTCCAGCGCGCCATGCTCCACCAGAATTTTCGCCTTCACACTGCCAGGCGTCGCTGGCGTATTGGTCGCCAACGCGCCGTGGAAACTCACCACGCCCAACAACGGCTCACCCTGACGCGCCGCGTTCAGCACCACGCCCCCGCCGAAGCAATAACCAATGGCTGCGAGTTTGTTCACGTCGGTCTGTGGCTGTTTCTTCAGCAAATCCAGACCGGCTTCGAAGCGTTTGCTCGATGCCGCCGAATCCTTGCTCGCCGCCTGCATGAACGCCATCGCATCCTTCGGGTGCTCGGTGTTCTTGCCCTCGCCGTACATATCAATCGCCAGCGCGCTGTAGCCAAGCTCGGCGAGATCACGCGCTCGGCGTTTGGCGTAATCGTTCAGGCCCCACCACTCATGCACCACGACGACGCCCGGGCGTGCGCCTTTTATAGCGTCGTCATAAGCGTAATAGCCGATCAGTTTGGTGCCGTCGGCACTCTGGTAGGGGATTTCTTCGGTCTTGATCGCTGCCTGAGTCAGGCTGCTGACCGCCAGCAAAGTGAGGGCGAGGAACAGGCGCATGGTCGGGGTCTCTTTATCGAAAGTGGTCAAAACAGCCTAGACGATTTGGTTCAGGTCAGGTTCAGAGACGGTTCAGGGGCGGTACAGGGGCTGGTCAGTAACCTTGCGCCATACCCAAACAGCACTGTGAAAGAGGAAATACCCATGACTCGTCTAAACAAACTGCTGCTGGCATTTACCCTGTTGGGCTCCAGCCTCGCGGCCAATGCCGACGACACCACCAATTTCGCCGGCCTGTCCTTCGGCCAGACCAGTGACAAGATCGACAAGTCCAACGCGCTGAACGACAACCTCGGTCACCCGAACGCCACCGGCGCCATCGATGGCAACAACACTTACGGCGTACGCCTCGGTCAGCAAAACAGCCAGGGTCGCTACTACGCCACCTACGACAACGTGTCGGGCTCGCACAATGGCATTAAACTGCGGCAGGAAAATCTGCTCGGCAGCTACGATCTGTTCTACCCGGTGGGCGGCAGCACCAAGTTGTTCGGCGGTGCCACGGCGGGTCTGACTAAACTGACTCAGGATTCGCCAGGCTACAGCCGCGACAGTGACATCGGTTATGCGGTCGGCGGGCAGTTGGGTGTGTTGCAACAAGTCACCCAGAACACCTCGGTGGAACTCGGTTATCGTTACCTGATGAGCAATGCCAGCACCGAAATGAAAGAAAGCGGCGGCAGCAAACAAGGCTCGCTGGATCTGAACAGCAGCGCGCAGACTTACCTGTCGGCCAACTACAACTTCTGAGGACGACAGTGAAATCATTGTGGGAGCGGGCTTGCTCGCGAAAGCGGAGGATCAGTCAATGTAGATGTTGACTGA
>NZ_CACSJY010000013.1:0-127858 GCF_902706155.1 Pseudomonas sp. 18058 | reverse complement strand
ACGAAGCATTCTTTATCGGCGCTTTGGTGGAAGGGGTGGGGCCGATGTCTCCCACAGTCTGTACTGGGCTAACAGTCAGAAGCTGGCTTTTGGTCCCACCCACCCCTTCGAGTCCTACCATACAAGCTGGCTTGCCAGCGATGACAATCGATCAGACGCTAGCGATCAAACCGATACACCCGCATCTCAAACCTCCTCCCCCATCAACCAGCGCAACGCCTGCGGCAGCGAGGTGCTCCAGTCGTCCGGGAAGGTGTGCCCGGCCTCGTGGGTGCGAGATTTGACCTCGTTGCCGTCGCTGAACAATTGGCGGAAATCGGCGCTCATCTGTAGATTGCCCGGCCCTTCTTTTTTGCCATTGATGACAAACACACGCTTGCCGCGCGCCTTGCTTTCGGTGGGCGTCGGTTGATTGCCGCCGGGTGACAGCAGCAGTGCGCCGGCGTAATCGTCCGGGTGTTGCGCCAACAGCGCGCCGGCGTGTTGCGAACCTTGCGAGAAGCCCATCAAAAACACGCGTTTGCGGTCGATGCATTGCTGGGCTTCGAGGGCGTTGAGGCCTTTCTGCACGGTTTCATGGGTGCCTTCGAAACCGGGGCCGATCCAGCGAAAGCTGTCGACCGCGTTGATCATTTGCGTGCCGTTGATCCCCAGAATGATTGCGCCGGTGTCGGCCAGCGGCTGGTAGTCTGCATCCAGCTCGCCATTGACGCCGTAACCGTGCAGCCACACCACCACCGGGCGGCAGGCTTTGGGCGCAGGGATCTTCGCCGACGGATTGAGCACGGAAATCGCGCCAACCTTGCCCTCGGCGATTTTCTTGTAACGCTGCTGCGCGCTGGCCAGTACGGATTTGTAGGTGGCGGTGTCGCGGAGCTCGGAGAAGTCTTCGTCCCCTGCCAGCAGCGGGCCGAACCACAGGCCACGGTCATCGGCCTCCTGCAGATAGCGCAGCGCCAGTCGATCATCGCCACGGCGGGCAAACAGCGCCGCCACCTGATAAGGCGCCAGCAGTTGCTTGGGATCTTCACGGGAGGCTGCCAGGTAAACCGCAATTGCCTGCAACGTGTCGGTTTCTTCGAGCTTCTCGGCCCGCTCCATCAACCCCGGTACATCGTCGGCGTTGAGCAGTGCAGAAACCACCGGGCTCAGCGCGTTAAAGGCGATTTCGTCGGCGTCGGGGGCTTCCGTCGCATGCAGGACGGGCGTGCAGAGGGTGATGGCGGCGGCCATCGTCATGGCAAATAGCGTCTTCACGCAGATCTTCCTTGATACATAAACGAGAGGGGCGGCAGTCTATAGACCCCGCCCCGCTTCGTCATCAACACGCCATCAGACGTGCTGATTTATTTTCCGGTCAGGCCGCCACCCCCGCATCCGCCCGCAACTCCAGCGCCTCCACCGCTTTAATCGCCACTTGCTCATCGATATCCGACAGATCGCCGCTGATCCCGATCGCTCCCAGCACATTCCCCGCCTGATCACGAATCAACACACCGCCCGGTGCCGGCACGACGCTGCCCTGGCCCATGCTGTTGAGCGCGGCAATAAAGGCCGGGCGTTGTTGGGCGTCGAGGGCTAGCAGGCGCGAGCCTTTGCCGAGGGCGATGGCGCCCCAGGCTTTGCCGATGGCGATTTGTGGGCGCAGAAGGCTGGCGCCGTCTTCGCGTTGCAGGGTCACCAGGTGGCCGCCGGTGTCGAGCACTGCGATGGTCAGGGGTGCGGCATTGATGCCGCGCCCTGCGTTGATGGCCTCGTTGACCAGTTTGACTGCGACTTTCAAGGTTAAAGCGCTCATGGTGCCGTCCTCATTTTGTTATAGGGAAAGTCGTGGGGCTGCGGTTTTGTGCCGCAGTCCGATGCAACAAATAGAACACAATGAATTATTTTTTTGTATACAATAATTCTCGAAAAGCGCCACATGCGACGAAAAGCCACAGTCATAAAGGCTTCCGACGAATGAAACAGGCGCTTGAGAAAATGGATTGACCTGCGCCGTCCGCCGTGAATACACTCTGCGCAAAGCCACTTGTATACAATTACAAAACGTAAAGAGGCACAAAACCATGAGCAAAATGAGAGCAATCGAAGCCGCCGTTCTGGTGATGCGCCGTGAAGGGGTTGATACCGCTTTTGGCATCCCGGGCGCTGCCATCAACCCGCTGTACTCCGCCTTGCAGAAAGTCGGTGGCATCGATCACGTCCTTGCTCGCCACGTCGAAGGCGCCTCGCACATGGCCGAGGGCTACACCCGCACTAAAGCCGGCAACATCGGCGTGTGCATCGGGACTTCCGGCCCTGCCGGTACCGACATGGTCACCGGGCTCTACAGCGCCTCGGCCGACTCGATTCCAATCCTCTGCATTACCGGCCAGGCACCCCGCGCCCGTATGCACAAGGAAGACTTCCAGGCTGTCGACATCACCAGCATCGTCAAGCCAGTCACCAAGTGGGCGACCACTGTTCTGGAACCAGGCCAAGTGCCTTACGCGTTCCAGAAAGCGTTTTTTGAAATGCGCTCCGGCCGTCCAGGCCCAGTGCTGATCGACCTGCCGTTTGACGTGCAGATGGCCGAAATCGAATTCGACATCGACGCTTACCAGCCGCTGCCATTGGCCAAACCGACCGCTACCCGCATTCAGGTCGAGAAGGCTTTGGCGCTGCTCGATCAAGCTGAGCGTCCACTGTTGGTAGCAGGCGGCGGCATCATCAACGCCGACGCCAGCGATCTGCTGGTTGAATTCGCTGAGCTGACCGGCATCCCGGTAATCCCGACCCTGATGGGCTGGGGCACCATCCCGGACGATCACCCGCTGATGGTCGGCATGGTCGGTCTGCAGACGTCGCACCGTTACGGCAACGCGACCATGCTGAAATCCGACGTGGTGTTGGGGATCGGTAACCGTTGGGCTAACCGCCACACCGGTTCGGTTGACGTTTACACCGAAGGCCGCAAGTTCATTCACGTCGACATCGAAGGCACGCAGATCGGTCGTGTGTTCACGCCGGATCTGGGCATCGTGTCCGACGCCGCTGCAGCACTGACCGTGTTCATCGAAGTGGCGCGTGAATGGCAAGCCGCCGGCAAGCTGAAAAACCGCAGTGCCTGGCTGCAAGATTGCCAGCAGCGCAAAGCCAGCCTGCATCGCAAGACCCACTTCGACAACGTGCCGGTAAAACCACAGCGCGTTTACGAAGAAATGAACCAGGTGTTCGGCAAGGACACCTGCTACGTCAGCACCATTGGTCTGTCGCAGATTGCCGGCGCGCAGTTCCTGCACGTCTACAAGCCGCGTCACTGGATCAACTGTGGCCAGGCCGGCCCGTTGGGCTGGACCATTCCGGCAGCGCTGGGCGTGGTGAAGGCCGATCCGAGCCGCAAAGTCGTGGCCCTGTCGGGGGACTATGACTTCCAGTTCATGATCGAAGAACTGGCGGTCGGCGCTCAGTTCAAACTGCCGTACATCCACGTCGTGGTGAACAACTCGTACCTGGGTCTGATCCGTCAGGCACAGCGCGGGTTCGAAATGGACTACTGCGTGCAGCTGTCCTTCGATAACCTGAACGCGCCGGAACTCAACGGTTACGGTGTTGACCACGTCGCAGTGGCTGAAGGCCTCGGCTGTAAGGCGCTGCGTGTGTTCGAACCATCGGAAATCGCCCCTGCCCTGCGCAAGGCCGAACAGATGATCGAAGAGTTCAAAGTGCCGGTGATCGTCGAGATCATTCTGGAGCGTGTGACCAACATCTCCATGGGTACCGAGATCAACGCCGTCAACGAATTCGAAGACCTGGCGCTGGTCGGCAACGATGCGCCAACGGCGATTTCGCTGCTCGATTAACTGCTGACCGCTGATCGTTCCCACGCTCTGCGTGGGAACGCAGCCCGGGACGCTCTGCGTCCCAAACCGGACGCAGAGCGTCCATTGAGGCACTCCCACGCAGAGCGTGGGAACGAGAATCTAAAACGGGAGACCACCATGCCGCGTTTCGCAGCCAACCTGTCCATGCTGTTCACCGAACAGGATTTCCTTGCCCGTTTCGACGCCGCCGCCAAGGCTGGTTTCAGCGGTGTCGAGTACCTGTTCCCGTACGATTTCAGCTCTGCCGAAATCAAGGCCAAGCTCGACGCCAACGGTCTGACCCAAGTGCTGTTCAACCTGCCGGCCGGTGACTGGGCCAAGGGCGAGCGCGGTATCGCGTGCCTGCCGGATCGGGTTGAAGAGTTCCGTGCCGGTGTCGATCTGGCGATCGCTTACGCACAAGTGCTGGGCAACACCCAGATCAACTGCCTGGCCGGTATTCGTCCGCAAGGCGTTGATGATGTCACTGTGGAAAAAACCTTCGTTGCCAACCTCAAATACGCGGCTGACAAGCTGCAAGCGGCGGGCATCAAACTGGTGATGGAAGCGATCAACACCCGCGACATCCCGGGTTTCTACCTGAACAACACGGCGCAAGCCCTGTCGATTCGCGAACAGGTCGGCAGCGCCAATCTGTATCTGCAATACGACATCTATCACATGCAAATCATGGAAGGCGATCTGGCCCGCACCCTGCAATCGCACCTGGGCGAGATCAACCATGTGCAGCTCGCGGACAACCCGGGCCGCAACGAGCCAGGCACCGGTGAGATCAACTATCGGTTTCTGTTCGAACACCTCGACCGCATCGGTTATCAGGGTTGGGTGGGTTGCGAATACAAGCCGCTGACCACCACTGAAGCAGGCCTGGGCTGGCTGAAAACCCACAACGCAATCTGACAAACACATGACCCTGTAGGAGCTGCCGAAGGCTGCGATCTTTTGATCTTGTTATTTTGAAGATCAAGATCAAAAGATCGCAGCCTTCGGCAGCTCCTACAGGGGAAAGACAAAAACAAGAGGATTTTCTCATGGCTAAAATCGGATTTATCGGCACCGGCATCATGGGCCACCCAATGGCTTCGAACCTGCAGAAAGCCGGTCACAGCCTGTTCCTGTCGGCGCACCACGACGCCGCCCCTGCCGACCTGGTTGCCGCTGGCGCCGTCGCCCTGGCCAACCCGCGCGAAGTCGCGCAGGAAGCTGAATTCATCATCGTCATGGTGCCGGATACCCCGCAGGTAGACGACGTACTGTTCCGCGCTGACGGCGTTGCCGCTGGCCTGAGCAAAGGCAAAATCGTGATCGACATGAGCTCGATCTCGCCGACCGCCACCAAGGCCTTCGCGGCGAAGATCAACGAGAAAGGCGCGCAATACCTCGACGCACCGGTATCCGGTGGTGAAGTCGGCGCCAAAGCTGCGACCCTGAGCATCATGATCGGTGGCGACGCCGATGCCTTCGAACGCGCGCTGCCACTGTTCCAGGCCATGGGCAAAAACATCACCCTGGTCGGTGGCAATGGCGACGGTCAAACCGCCAAAGTCGCGAACCAGATCATCGTTGCCCTGAACATTCAGGCCGTCGCTGAAGCCCTGCTGTTCGCTTCGAAAAACGGTGCTGATCCAGCCAAGGTGCGTGAAGCACTGATGGGCGGTTTCGCGTCCTCGAAGATCCTTGAAGTGCACGGCGAGCGCATGATCAAAGGCACTTTCGATCCAGGCTTCCGCATCAGCCTGCACCAGAAAGACCTGAACCTGGCCCTGCAAGGCGCCAAAGAGCTGAACATCAACCTGCCAAACACCGCCAACGCCCAGCAAGTGTTCAGCACCTGCGCAGCGATCGGTGGCAGCAACTGGGATCACTCGGCGCTGATCAAAGGTCTGGAACACATGGCCAACTTCTCGATTCGCGACAACAAATAAGCCCTGCCCCGCTTTCCATGTGGGAGCGGGCTTGCTCGCGAAGAGGGCGTGTCAGTCGACATGGAGATTGACTGACCCACCGCATTCGCGAGCAAGCCCGCTCCCACAATGGGTCTGAGTTGCCCTTTCGAATAACAAGAATTCCGGGAGCCCGCCATGTCGGTCGATCCGCAACAACTGCTGCGCGAGCTGTTTGCCACAGCCATCGACGCGGCCCATCCGAACCAAGTCCTCGAAGCCCATCTGCCTGCCGATCGTACTGGCCGGGTGATCGTCATCGGTGCCGGCAAAGCCGCTGCTGCGATGGCGCAAGTGGTCGAAAATTGCTGGGAAGGTGACGTGTCTGGCCTGGTGGTAACCCGCTACGGTCACGGCGCCCCGTGCGAAAAAATCGAAGTGGTCGAAGCCGCGCATCCGGTGCCGGACGCTGCCGGTCTGGCCGTGGCCAAACGCGTACTGGAACTGGTCAGCAACCTGACCGAGGACGACCGCGTAATCTTCCTGCTCTCCGGCGGTGGTTCTGCCCTGCTCGCATTGCCGGCCGAAGGCATCACCCTCGCCGACAAGCAGTCGATCAACAAAGCCCTGCTCAAATCCGGCGCGACCATCGGCGAGATGAACTGCGTGCGCAAGCACCTCTCGGCGATCAAGGGCGGCCGTCTCGGCAAGGCCTGCTGGCCTGCCACTGTTTATACCTACGCGATTTCCGATGTGCCTGGCGACCTCGCCACGGTCATCGCTTCCGGCCCGACCGTGGCCGACCCAAGCACCTCTGCCGAAGCGCTGGCGATCATCAAACGCTACGGCATCGAGATTCCGGTTTCGGTGCGCAACTGGTTGCAAAGCCCTGAGTCGGAAACCGTCAAACCCGGTGATCCGAGTCTTGCGCGCAGCCACTTCCAATTGATCGCCCGTCCTCAACAATCGCTGGATGCGGCGGCGGTGAAATGCCGTCAGGCCGGGTTCAGCACGCTGATCCTCGGCGACCTCGAAGGTGAGTCGCGCGAAGTGGCGAAAGTCCACGCAGGCATCGCCCGCCAGATCATCAACCACGGTCAGCCACTGGCAGCACCGTGCGTGATTTTGTCCGGCGGCGAAACCACCGTGACCGTACGCGGCAATGGCCGTGGCGGACGCAACGCCGAATTCCTTCTGAGCCTGACCGAAAATCTCAAAGGCCAGCCCGGCGTCTATGCCCTGGCCGGTGACACCGACGGCATCGACGGCTCGGAAGACAACGCCGGCGCGATCATGACCCCAGACAGCTACGCCCGCGCCGCCGCCCTCGGTTTGAGCGCCAGCGACGAGCTGGATAACAACAACGGCTACGGCTATTTCGAGGCGCTCGATGCGCTGATCGTCACCGAGCCGACCCGCACCAACGTCAACGACTTCCGCGCCATTCTGATCCTTGAGAGCTGCAAATCATGACGCCTGATAAAAAGGTAAAAATCCTCGCCACCCTCGGGCCTGCTGTCGACGGCATCGAAGAGATCCGTGAACTGGTCGAGGCCGGGGTGAATATCTTCCGCCTGAACTTCAGCCACGGCGATCACGCCGACCACGCCAAACGCTATCAGTGGATCCGCGAAGTCGAGCGCCAGCTCAACTACCCGCTGGGCATTCTGATGGACTTGCAGGGGCCGAAACTGCGCGTCGGCAAGTTCGCTGACGGCAAGGTGCAACTGCATCGCGGTCAGGCCTTCCGTCTCGATCTGGACGCCACACCGGGCGATCAGCGCCGAGTGAATCTGCCGCATCCGGAAATCATCGAAGCGCTGGAAGCGGGCATGGATCTGCTGCTCGACGACGGCAAGCTGCGTCTGCGCGTAGTCAGCAAATACGCTGACGCGATCGACACCACCGTGCTCAACGGCGGCGAGTTGTCGGATCGCAAAGGTGTGAACGTACCGCAGGCGGTGCTCGACCTCAGCCCGCTGACCGCCAAGGATCGCCGTGATTTGAGCTTCGGTCTGGAGCTGGGTGTGGACTGGGTCGCGCTGTCGTTTGTACAGCGTCCGCAAGACATCGTCGAAGCCCGCGCGTTGATCGGCGACAAAGCCTTTTTGATGGCAAAAATCGAGAAGCCTTCCGCCGTTGAACAACTGCGTGAAATCGCGGAATTGAGCGACGCGATCATGGTGGCCCGTGGCGACCTTGGCGTTGAAGTGCCGGCCGAAAGCGTGCCGCAGATCCAGAAAAACATCATCACTACCTGCCGCGAACTCGGCAAACCGGTGGTGGTGGCGACGCAGATGCTTGAGTCGATGCGCTTCTCCCCTGCCCCGACCCGCGCCGAGGTGACTGACGTCGCCAATGCCGTGGCCGAAGGTGCCGATGCAGTGATGCTGTCGGCGGAAACTGCGTCCGGAGAGTACCCGCTGGAAGCCGTGCAGATGATGAGCAAGATCATCCGCCAGGTGGAGAATGGCCCGGATTATCAGACCCAGCTCGACGTCAGCCGGCCGAAGGCTGAAGCGACCGTGTCCGATGCGATCAGTTGCGCGATCCGTCGCATCAGCAACGTGCTGCCGGTGGCGGTGCTGGTCAACTACAGCGAGTCGGGCACCTCGAGTCTGCGTGCAGCGCGGGAGCGGCCGAAAGCGCCGATCCTCAACCTGACGCCGAACCTGCAAACCGCGCGGCGTCTGAGCGTGGCGTGGGGGATTCACTCGGTGGTCAACGATCGCCTGCGTCAGGTCGACGAAGTCTGCTCGACCGCACTGGAAATCGCCCAGGCCCAAGGCATGGCCGAGCGTGGCGACACGCTGCTGATTACTGCCGGTGTGCCGTTTGGTCAGCCTGGATCGACTAACTCGCTGCGGATCGAAACATTGATTTAACCGCCCACCATGATCGTTCCCACGCTCCGCGTGGGAATGCGGCCCGGGACGCTCTGCGTCCCAAGAGCAGACGCAGAGCGTCCTTTGAGGCATTCCCACGCAGAGCGTGGGAACGATCAGTACCGAATGAACTGCCATGCCTGCCAATCATTTCAACACCCACTGCCCCGACTGGGCCGAGGCTTTGCTCAACGGTTTCAGTCAAATATTCCTCCAGCGCCATCCGCTGTGCGGCCTGCTGTGCCTGTTGGCGATCCTGCTGACCGCACCGGTGTTGTTCGCCGGGGCGCTGCTCGGTGCCGTCGCCGGATTGCTCACCGCGCAACGCCGCAATTACGCCAAGGCTGATCGCCAGGCTGGACTGTTCAGCTACAACGGCATCTTGCTCGGTCTGCTGCTGAGCCTGTATTTCCCGTGGTCGCCGATGCTGCCGCCGCTGATCCTCGCTGCTGGTGGCTTAAGCGCGATGGTCACGCAGCAGTGGCTCAAACATGTCTACAGCAGCCGATCGATTCCGGCCTACACCTCGCCGTTCGTGGCTATGAGTTGGGTTCTGCTGCTGTTCGCCGAACCGTCGGCGCCGATGGCACACGTCGAAATGAGCACGCTGAACCTGCTCGCCGCCGAACTGCGGGGCCTCGGCCAGGTGATGTTTCTCGGTCATCCACTGGCCGGCGCATTGATCGCCATCGGTTTGCTGGTCGCGGATCGCCGCGCGTTTTGCTGGGCGATGCTGGCGTCGGCGATCGGCCTCGGTTCCAGTTTGCTGCACCACGAAACCAGCGTCGCGCTGCTCGGCATCGGCAGCTACAACGCCGTGCTCGCCGCCCTCGCCTTCTCGTCGCAACGCCAACAACCTTGGTTGCCGCTGCTCGGCATCGTTCTCGCGCTGCTGGTCACGCCGTTGTTTGCAGCGGTTGGCCTCGCCACTTTGACCGCGCCATTTATCCTCGCCGGCTGGCTGATCCGCGCCGGGATTCAGATGCTCGGCAAAGCGTCGGTCGAGCGTGCGCCTTGCGCTCACGGGGAGAATCAACCTAGGCTGCGCTGATCTTTGATTCAGGCGTTTTCCATGGACAGCAGCAACAATTGGCGCGAACGGCTCTACGTCATGATT
Source organism: Pseudomonas sp. 18058 (assembly GCF_902706155.1). Taxonomy (NCBI): domain Bacteria; kingdom Pseudomonadati; phylum Pseudomonadota; class Gammaproteobacteria; order Pseudomonadales; family Pseudomonadaceae; genus Pseudomonas; species Pseudomonas sp. 18058. Next base: position 118,110 of record NZ_CACSJY010000013.1, on the reverse strand, counting down.
TTCCAGAGCGACACCCTCGCCGGGCGTCGCTTCGACGGCATTTTGCTGTTGATCATCCTCGCCAGTCTGGTGATCGTGATGCTCGACAGCATCGACAGCATTCACCAGAACTACGCGAACGTGCTGGCCTACATCGAGTGGGGCTTCACGATCATCTTTCTCGGCGAGTACATCCTGCGTCTGTATTGCTCACCCAAGCCGCTGCGCTACGCCTTCAGTTTTTACGGGTTGGTGGATTTACTGGCGATCGTGCCCGGCATCCTTGCGCTGTATTACAGCGATGCGCAGTACCTGCTGATCATTCGGATCATCCGCATGCTGCGGATTTTCCGCGTGCTCAAGCTCAGCCCGTACCTCAAACAAGCCAACTATTTGATGTCGGCGCTGCGCGGCAGCAAGCAGAAGATCGTCGTGTTTCTGGTCAGCGTCTGCACGCTGGTGACGGTATTCGGCACGCTGATGTACGTGATCGAAGGCCCGGAGCATGGCTTCACCAGCATTCCCAAAGGCATCTATTGGGCGATCGTTACACTGACCACCGTCGGCTTCGGCGACATCGTGCCGAAGACGCCGCTGGGCCAGGTGATTTCGTCGCTGGTGATGATCACCGGTTACTCGATCATCGCCGTGCCCACCGGTATTTTCACCGCCGAACTGGCCAATGCGATGCGCGGTGAACAGCTGCAGCACGACTGCCCGGTGTGCAAGAAAAACAGCCACGAACACGGCGCGGCGTTCTGCTCGCGGTGCGGCAATCAGCTATTCAAGAAAGTGGAATAAGCAAAGAGCTTTTTAATCTTTAAGCGACTATGCGCGCCCCGTTATAGTCAGTGGCAATTGAACATCACTCCCCCGATACATACGCAAACAACAAGGAATGCGCAGTGAAAAAACTCTTTGGCGCCTCACTTCTCGCCGCCGGCCTGGCCTTGGCCAACATCGCTCAGGCAGCCCCGACGCTGCTTAACGTTTCCTACGACGTGATGCGCGATTTCTACAAGGACTACAACACTGCGTTCCAGAAACACTGGCAAGCCGAGCACAACGAAAACATCACCGTGCAGATGTCCTTCGGCGGTTCGAGCAAGCAAGCGCGCTCGGTGATCGATGGCCTGCCGGCTGACGTCATCACCATGAACATGGCCACCGACATCAACGCCCTCGCAGACAACGGCAAACTGGTGCCGGAGAACTGGGTCACCCGTCTGCCGAACAACAGCGCGCCGTTCACCTCGGCCACCGTGTTCATCGTCCGCAAAGGCAACCCGAAAGCCCTGAAAGACTGGCCGGATCTGCTCAAGGACGGCGTGCAAGTGATCGTGCCGAACCCGAAAACCTCGGGTAACGGCCGCTACACCTACCTGTCGGCCTGGGGTTACGTGCTGAAAAATGGTGGCGACGAGAACAAGGCCAAAGCGTTCGTCGGCAAACTGTTCAAGCAAGCGCCAGTGCTGGATACCGGTGGCCGTGCCGCGACCACAACCTTCATGACCAACCAGATCGGCGACGTGCTGGTGACCTTCGAAAACGAAGCGGAAATGATTGCTCGCGAGTTTGGTCGTGATCAGTTTGAAGTGATCTACCCGAGCGTTTCGGCTGAGGCTGAGCCACCGGTTTCCGTGGTTGATAAAGTCGTCGACAAGAAAGGTTCACGGGCGGCGGCGGATGAGTATCTGAAGTACCTGTGGTCGCCGGAAGGTCAGGAGATTGCGGCAGCGAACTACCTGCGCCCGCGTGATCCGGCGGTGCTGGCGAAGTACACCGATCGTTTCCCGAAAGTTGATTTCCTTTCGGTTGAGAAGACCTTCGGTGACTGGCGCACCGTGCAAAAGACTCACTTCAATGACGGCGGTGTGTTCGATCAGATCTACACCGGCCAGTAACACCTGATTACCCTTGTAGGAGCTGCCGAAGGCTGCGATCTTTTGCCTTTGATGTTTTAGAAGCAAGATCAAAAGATCGCAGCCTTCGGCAGCTCCTACAGGGGGATTGTGTTTAGGCGATTACATCGGTGGGGTCAGGCCATCCTTGCCGGCGGAGATGGATTGCGCGGTCAGCGTGCCATCCGCGCTCTGCGTCACGAACGTGACAATCTTCACCCCAACTTTCAGCAAGCTCCGATCGCCCGGCAGCAGATTCACAATCGGCACATCCTCCGGCACCAGAATCTTCTGCTGCCCACCCTTGTAGTTCACCGTCAGCACCCGCCCATTGCTCACCACCAGATCGCCGACGCTGCCATTGGTCATGCTGCTGCCCTTGGCCAGATCGAACGGTCGATGACCATCGCCACTCCCCGCCAGCTCCGGTGGAAACACATGCACTTCCAGCGCCTTGAGCGTGCCGTCTTCCTGCGGCATCGCTGCCGAGCCGATGTAGCTGCCGGGTTTGATGTCTTCGATGTTGGCCAGGGTAACGGCGCGAACCTTGGTGTCGCCGGTCAACTGAATCACCACGTTCTCGCCGCTGTTGACGTGGACTTTCAAGCTGTCCGGGCTGACCCCGGTGATCTCGCCGCGCACGCCGAGGCGCATGCCCGGTGCGTCGGCGGCCTGCACGCTGGCGGCGCCGAGCAGGCTGATCAGGACAATCGTTGCGGTGTGGCGAAGCGTCTGACGAAACATTGCATTCCTCCGGTTATCTACGTGGAACAAGCCGATGCAAACATAAGCACGCTATCGAAGAAGATGTAAGTGAATGTATCATCAGCCCTCAACGGTCGGACGCAAGGTTCGCCCCGAATGACCACGGCCGTCATTACCCGACGTAATAACTGATATCAACCGAAGGCTGCTTCTGCCCGTTCGGTTTGTCCCTTAGCCTCACCGCATTCCTTTCGCTGGATCGAGTAACTCCTATGACCGCCACGACTCACGCAATGACCCGAGGCATGGTGCTGCTGTTCGCCTTCTGCTGCGGTGCCATCGTTGCCAACATCTACTATGCGCAGCCAATCATCGGTCTGATCGCACCGGACATTGGCCTGAGCGACACCATGGCCAGTTTCATCGTCTCGCTGACGCAGATCGGTTATGCGCTGGGCCTGTTCTTTCTGGTACCGCTGGCGGATCTCCTGGAAAACCGCCGGTTGATGATCATCACTACCGTGGTGGCGATTGCCAGCCTGTTGGCGGCGGCGTTTACCGATCAGCCCAATGTGTTTCTGCTGATCTCGTTGCTGGTGGGTTTCAGTTCGGTATCGGTGCAGATTCTGATTCCTCTGGCGGCGCATCTTGCTCCGGAAGAATCCCGTGGCCGTGTGGTCGGCGGGATCATGGGCGGTTTGTTGCTGGGTATTCTGTTGGCGCGACCGGTATCGAGCGTGGTTGCGGATCACCTCGGCTGGCGGGCGATGTTCATGATTGCTGCGGCACTGATGGCGGCGATCAGCGTGGTGTTGGCGCTGACCGTGCCCAAGCGCCAACCGGATCACAGCGCCACGTATGGCCAACTGCTTGGCTCGTTGTGGACGCTGCTGCGCCAACAACCGGTGCTGCGTCAACGTGCGTTTTATCAGGGCTGCATGTTCGCCACGTTCAGCCTGTTCTGGACGGCCGTGCCGCTGGAACTGGCGCGCAACCATGGTTTGTCGCAAAGCGAGATCGCGATTTTCGCGCTGGTCGGCGCCATCGGTGCCATAGCCGCCCCGATCAGCGGGCGCCTGGCCGACGCCGGCCACACTCGCATCGCCTCGCTGCTGGCCATGATCTTCGCCAGCCTGAGCTTCCTGCCCGCGTTCATCCACCCCGCCTACAGCGTCATCGGCCTGGCCGTGACCGGCGTGGTACTCGACTTCTGCGTACAAATGAACATGGTGCTCGGCCAACGCGCGGTCTACTCGCTGGATGCAAAAAGCCGTGGCCGCCTCAACGCCCTGTACATGACCAGCATCTTCATCGGCGGCGCCTTCGGCTCGTCGGTGGCCAGTGCGGTGTATGAACATGGCGGCTGGTTGTGGATCGTGATTGTGGGGAGTGTGTTTCCGTTGTTGGCGTTGCTGCGGTTTTTGAGTGCTTCGCAAGGGCGATCGTTGGCCACGGCGTAGCTACAAAAGCTTCGCGAGCAGGCTCGCTCCCACAGGTCACTCACCGGGCCTGAGGGAGCGAGGACGGTTAATACCGCACCAGCTTCTCCATTGCCGCATCCGCCAGAAAGGAGGAGCGGCTTTTGACGTTGTGTTCGCGCACATAACGATCAATGCGCTGAATCACGTAACCGGGGAGCGTCACGTTGACCTTCTCGGTCTTGCCCAGATACGGCGAGATATCCAGCTCGAGCATGCCCCAGCCCATCTCGGCGAACTCCGGGTTATTACGGTGCGCCGAGGCAGAGGTCGGCATGGGAATAGCGTCGCCATCTGCTGCAATCTCCTGCAGCATGATGTGCGCTATTTCAACGGCCGCATTGTAGGCATCTTCAAAGCTATCCCCGGCCGTCACGGCGCCAGGAATATCGGGGATCTGAATACCGATGGCAGTGTTCTCGTCGCCCCATTCGATGCAGATTGGGTATTGCATTACGGATCTCCTTTGCTTTTGCCAACTTGCCCCGGCCTTTTATAAATAACCCTAGAGTTATTTTTACTTAAACACATAAACGATAAGAGCGACGCCCGGTTGTTTTACAACATGTGATTGATCGCATTAAAAGCATCTCCGATCAGAACTCCCCTGTGGGAGCGGGCTTGCTCGCGAAGGCGTCGTGTCAGTCGACCTTTACTAACCTGACACGCCACTTTCGCGAGCAAGCCCGCTCCCACAGGGTTTCTCGAGCCGCTTCAAGATTTGCGCATGACGCAGACAAAAAAACGGCGATCCGAAGATCGCCGTTTTCATTTACTCCCCGAACTGCTTGCCCAGTCCCGGTGGCACGCCGTGGATGTTGGTGTCTTCCCACGGGCCGTTGGGGCTGATCGAGCGGCTCCAGCCGTTGTTCCAGCGGTAGTAGGTGCGCTGGCGGTAGAAGGTGTTGGTCTGGTCGTCGAGGACGTAGACGCCGAGTTTCTGATCCCAGTGGCTGTTGCCGCCCGGCGGTGGGGCGAAGCTGGCTGAGGTGCGCGGGACGGGTTTTGCCGGTTTCGCCGGGATGCTTTTGCCCGGCGTTGGCGAGGTCGATGGGGTCGGGCTTGGTTGCGACGGCGGGATCGGCGGCAGGTTGGTCGTCGGTTCCGGGCGTTGCACCGCACATGCACTCAAGCCCAGGGCCAGTGTGAGGACTGTGATTCGGGCGATGGTGTGCATGGCGGTGCTTTCCTTGTTTGCCCGATTATTTGTCCGGGCTGTCGATGGTCAGTGTTTGTAGCGCGGTGGTGCTGCTGGCCAGAGGACCGCTGCGACCGACCCATTCCCCGGCAGTCGGTTGGCCGGCACGGGACACGCGCGCAACCAGTTGGACTTCAGGGAAGTTCGACAGTTTCAACTGCGGCATCATTGCGTCGGCATCGCCCAGTTCGACGGTCACCGGCAGATCCGCCACGGTCAGGCGCTTGGCGGCCAACGGTGCCGGTGGGCCGGAGGTGGCGCGGGCGAAGATGAACACGCTATCGCCCGGTTGCACTTTGCCTTTGAGCTCGCTGGCCAGATCAACGCTGACTTTCAACAGCGCAGCTTTCGCCGGCGCGGGCGCCGCAGCGACCTTGCCGCCGCTGGCTTCCAGACGTTCGGCAGCGCGCTTGATTCCGCCTTCCAGCGCGGCACGGGAATTGTCGTCCGGCGGCAATTGCGCGAGCAGACGGTTCCAGTAATCGATGGCTTGCTGAAAGCGCTCGCCTTCGAACGCGGCGATGCCGAGCAGACCGAGGCTGGTGACTTCTTTCGGATCAGCCTTCAACGCTTCGTCAGTCAGTGCCTGAATTTTGTCCGACCACTTTTTGCCATCGGCAAAATACTGCGCCTGCGCCCACTGGCCGAGCAGTTCCGGCTGCCGACCGGCAAGATTGGCGGCGCGCTCGAACATCTTCGCTGCGTCCGCCGGACGATCCTGAGCCATGTAGGTACGGCCGAGGAAGTACACGCCCTCAGCAGAATCCGGTTGCGCGGCAACAGCACGCTCCAGACGCTGGGTCATCTCTTCCATCGACTTCGGTGCTTCGGCGAATTCGCGGGTCAGTTCGACTTTTTCCACGGCACCGAAATGCATGTACAAGCCCAGCCCCAGCACCGGAACCAGCACGGCGGCCAGCAGCGGCAACGGTTTGCCCAATCGGGAAACCCGTGGCGCCGCAACCCCTTCGGTATCGGCCAGCAACTCACGCGCTGCTTCCGCGCGACCGCTGTCCATTTGCGCCGCGTCGAGCACGCCTTCGGCCTGTTGCGATTGCAACTCGGCAACTCGCTCCTCGTACAACGCGACGTTCAGGGCAGTACGATCCTCTTCACGCTGGGCGCGACGTTCACGCAGAACCGGGATCAGCAGGAAACTCAGGGCGACCAGAAGCAACAGCCCTGCGGCAAGCCAGAAATCAATCATTCTTGGTTTTTATCCAACAGTTGGTCGAGGCGCTGACGCTCTTCGGTGGACAGCGATTGCGGGGTGTCGGCGCGTTGACCGCGACGACGGCGGACGATCACCGCGATCACCACGAAACCACCGAGCAGCAAACCGGCCGGGCCGAACCACAGCAGCGCGGTCTTGGCGTTGAGTGCCGGTTTGTAGCGGACGAAATCACCGTAGCGATCGACCATGAAGTCGATGATCTGCTGGTTGTCCTTGCCCTCGCCGAGCATGCGGAAAATCTCTTTGCGCAGGTCAGCGGCAATCGGTGCGTTGGAGTCAGCGATGTCCTGGTTCTGGCACTTGGGGCAGCGCAGTTCCTTGGTCAGTTCGCGGAAACGCTCGCGATCGCCTTCTTTGGCAAACTCGTAGGTGTCGATCGCGGCGTGGGCCACGCCCACCAGACTCAAACCCAATATCACGGCAGCTAGAAAACGCTTCATGGCTTGGCCTCATCGACCAGCGCCTGATATTTGGCCGCGAGTTTTTCGCGCCAGACTTGCTCGTCGATCACGCCAACGTATTTGTCGCGGATGATGCCCTTGGCGTCGATGAAGAAGGTTTCCGGCGCGCCGTACACACCGAGATTCAGACCTAGCGAACCTTCGTCGTCACGGATATCCAGCGCGTATGGATTGTGAAATTCGCTCAACCATTTCAAGGCATCGGCGTTGGTGTCTTTGTAGTTAATCCCATAGATCACCACGCCACGCTCGGCGAGTTTGTTCAGCACCGGATGCTCGACCCGGCAGGAAATGCACCAGGTGCCCCACACATTGACCAGCGCCGGTTTGCCAAGAATGTCAGCCTTGGTCAGGGTCTTGTCGCCCTGCACGCTCGGCAGGGAAAACTCCGGGAATGGCTTGTTGATCATCGCCGACGGCAGCTCCGACGGATCAAGGTACAGACCGCGATACAGAAACACCGCCACCAGCAGAAAAATCGCCAATGGCACCAGCATCAACCAACGTCTCATGCAGCCGCTCCCGTCATGCCCAGTGCTTCACGCACCTTGGATTTCACCTTGACCCGATAACGTCGATCGAGCGCCGCCAGCAACCCACCGAAACCGGTGAGCAAGCCGCCGAACCAGATCCAGCGCACGAACGGTTTGACGTGTACGCGAACCGCCCACGCACCGTTGTCCAGCGGCTCGCCGAGGGCAACGTAAAGGTCGCGAGTGAAACCGGCGTCGATCCCGGCTTCGGTCATCACCGAGTTCTGCACGGTGTACAGACGTTTTTCCGGGTGCAGCACGCTGATTTCCTTGCCATTGCGAATGACGCGGATGGTGCCTTTGTCAGACGTGAAGTTCGGCCCTTCGAAGTGCTTGGCGCCTTCGAAGACGAAGTGATAACCGGCCAGATCCATCGACTCGCCCGGCGCCAGACGCAGGTCACGCTCGGCACTGTTCTGACTCGACAACACCACGCCCAACGCGCAAACCGCGATGCCGAGGTGAGCGATCTGCATGCCCCAATAGCTGCGGGTCAGGGTCGGCAAGCCTTTGATCAGGCCTTTGTGGCGAGTCTTGTCGAAAATGTCGCGCACACCGGCGAGCAATACCCACGCGGCGAGCAGGAAGGTCGCGATCACCGCCCAGTTGAAATCGCCGTAAGCGATACCGGCAACCACGGCCAGCACCACGCTACCCAGCAACACCGGGGTCAGCATGTTCACCAGCCATTTCACCGGGGTGTCTTTCCAGCGCACGACCATGCCGATTGCCATCACCACCATCAACAGCGCCATCAAAGGAATGAACAGCGCGTTGAAGTACGGCGGGCCGACCGACAGCTTGGCGCCGCTGATCGCATCGAGAATCAGCGGATAGAGGGTGCCAAGCAGGATCATCGACGCGGCCACGACCAGCACCAGGTTGTTGCCCAGCAGCAGGGTTTCCCGCGACCACAGGTTGAAGCCAACCTGGCTCTTGACCACTGGCGCGCGCAGGGCGAACAGCGTCAACGATCCACCGACCACAAACAGCAGGAAGATCAGAATAAACACGCCGCGTTCAGGATCGGAGGCGAACGCGTGTACCGAGGTCAACACGCCGGAACGCACGAGGAAGGTGCCGAGCAGGCTCAGCGAGAACGCAGCAATCGCCAGCAACACCGTCCAGCTCTTGAACACGCCACGTTTTTCCGTGACCGCCAGCGAGTGGATCAGCGCGGTGCCGACCAGCCAAGGCATGAAGGAAGCGTTTTCCACCGGATCCCAGAACCACCAGCCGCCCCAGCCGAGTTCGTAATACGCCCACCACGAACCGAGGGTGATGCCGATGCCGAGGAAGGCCCAGGCGACGATCGTCCACGGACGCGACCAGCGCGCCCACGCCGCATCCAGTCGACCGCCCATCAGCGCGGCGATGGCGAAAGCGAAGGCCACCGAAAAACCGACATAACCCATGTACAGCATCGGCGGGTGAACGATCAGGCCGATGTCTTGCAGCAATGGGTTGAGGTCAGCGCCGTTGCTCGGCATTTGCGGCAGGATGCGTTTGAACGGGTTGGACGTGAGGATCAGGAACAACAGGAAACCGGTGCTGATCATGCCCATCACCGCCAGCACGCGGGCGAGCATGACTTGCGGCAACTGGCGGGAGAACACCGACACCGCGAACGTCCAGCCGCCAAGAATCAGTGCCCACAGCAGCAACGAACCTTCGTGGGCACCCCACACGGCGCTGAATTTGTAATACCACGGCAACGCGGTATTCGAGTTGTTCGCCACGTAGGCGACGGAGAAGTCGTCGACCATGAACGCGTAGGTCAAGGCGCCGAAGGCGAACAGCAAAAACGCAAACTGCCCCCACGCGGCCGGCTGGGCCAGACTCATCCAGAAACGGTCACCGCGCCAGGCGCCAATCAATGGCACCACGGCCTCCACCAGCGCAAAACACAGCGCCAGAATCATCGCCAGATGGCCCAACTCAGGAATAAAAATCGCCGACGTCATGGATCAACCCTCCTTCGCAGGTGTTGGGGCGGATTGACCGCTGTCTTTCAAGGCTTTGGTCACTTCCGGCGGCATGTACTTCTCGTCGTGCTTGGCCAGCACTTCATCGGCGACGACCACGCCATCAGCGTTGATCTTGCCCAGCGCCACGATGCCCTGCCCTTCGCGGAACAGATCCGGGAGGATGCCGCGATAGGTGATGGTCACGGATTTGTTGAAATCGGTGACAACAAATTTGACGTCCAGCGAGTCCGGCGAACGTTGCAGCGAGCCCTTCTCGACCATGCCACCGGCACGGATGCGTGTGTCTTGCGGTGCTTCGCCGTTGGCGATCTGCGTCGGCGTGTAGAACAAGTTGATGTTCTGCTGCAGGGCGCTAAGGGCCAGGCCGACGGCAGCGCCGACCCCGACCAGAATGGCCAGAATGATGATCAGACGTTTCTTGCGCAGCGGATTCACTTGCCGTTCTCCCGGCGCAGACGACGCGCCTCTTGTTGCAGATACCGCTTGCGGGCCAGGATCGGTGCCGCCACGTTAAGCGCCAGTACCGCCAGACAGATGCCGTAGGCCGACCAGACATAAAGGCCATGATGGCCCATGGCGAGAAAATCGCCGAATGAAGCAAAACTCATCGAGCGGCCTCCAGACTGTTCTGTACTTCTTCTTTTACCCAACTGGCGCGGGCTTCGCGCTTGAGCACTTCAAGGCGCATGCGCAGCAACAGCACGGCGCCGAAGAAACAGTAGAAACCCAGTACCGTCAGCAACAGCGGCAGCCACATCTCCGCCGGCATCGCCGGTTTTTCGGTGAGGGTAAAGGTCGCGCCCTGGTGCAGGGTGTTCCACCACTCCACCGAGTATTTGATGATCGGGATGTTGATCACCCCGACGATGGCCAGCACCGCGCAGGCCTTGGCGGCGCTGTCGCGATTGCTGATGGCATTGCCCAGCGCAATCACGCCGAAATACAGGAACAGCAGAATCAGCATCGAGGTCAGCCGCGCATCCCAGACCCACCACGAACCCCAGGTCGGTTTGCCCCAGATCGCCCCGGTGACCAGCGCCACGGCGGTCATCCACGCACCGATCGGCGCCGCGCATTGCAGCGCGACGTCAGCCAGTTTCATCTTCCACACCAGACCGACAATGCCGCACACCGCCAGCATCACGTAGATCGACTGCGCGAGCATCGCGGCAGGCACGTGGATATAGATGATGCGAAAGCTGTTGCCTTGCTGGTAGTCCGGCGGCGCGAAGGCCAGGCCCCAAACGACGCCGACGCCAATCAACAGCAACGCTGCGATGCTCAGCCACGGCAAGAACTTGCTGCTGATGCCGTAGAACCACTTCGGTGAGCCGAGCTTGTGAAACCAGGTCCAGTTCATACTGTTTCCATCACGGGTGCCGCTCATCGATGTGAGCTGGCATTTGGGTCTTTGCTGATCAAATTTTGATCAGACCTCATTATTCGCCGACGCTGATCTTCAGGCCAGCAGCTATTGCAAAAGGTGTCAGGGTGATCGCCAGGGCGGTCAGGCTACCAAGCCAAAGCAGATACCCGGTCGCCGGCATGCCTTGGAGGGCGGCCTGCAAGGCGCCACTGCCAAGGATCAATACCGGGATGTACAACGGCAGAATCAGCAGCGCCAACAACAGGCCGCCGCGTTTCAAACCGACCGTCAGTGCCGCGCCCACCGCGCCGAGCAAGCTCAGCACCGGTGTACCCAGCAACAACGACAGCAACAAAACCGGCAGACACGCGGCAGGCAAACCGAGCATCAACGCCAGCAAGGGTGAGAGCAAAACCAGTGCCAGACCGGAGAAGAGCCAGTGTGCCAGCACCTTGGCCAATACCAGTAGTGGCAGGGGGTGCGACGAAAGGACCCACTGTTCCAGGGATCCGTCTTCGAAATCACTGCGGAAAAGCCCGTCCAGCGAGAGCAGGACCGACAAAAGCGCCGCCACCCAGACTAACCCCGGGGACAGGTTTTGCAACACTTGAGTTTCCGGGCCGACGGCCAGCGGGAACAAAGCGATGACGATGGCGAAGAAAATCAGCGGATTGGCCAGCTCCGCCGGGCGGCGAAACAGCAGTCGCGATTCACGGGCAACCAGCAGGCCGAAGACACTCATACTGCCCAGTTCCCCAAATCGATATCGCGATAACCGGTCGGCATCCGGCTCAACGTGTGGTGCGTGGTCAACACCACCAGACCGCCACGTTCACAATGGTTGGCCAGATGTTCTTCAAGTTGCGCCACGCCTTGTTTATCGAGGGCGGTGAACGGCTCGTCGAGAATCCACAGCGGCGGACTGTCCAGATACAACCGCGCCAGCGCCACGCGGCGTTGCTGGCCGGCGGACAAGCTGTGGCAGGGAACATCTTCGAAACCGCGCAATCCTACCGCTGCCAGCGCTTGCCAGATCGCCTCGCGTTCGGCGGGATGATGCAGGGCGCAGAGCCACGAGAGATTCTCTTCCGGGGTCAGCAAATCCTTGATCCCGGCAGCATGGCCGATCCACAACAGGTTGCGCGCCAGTTCGCTGCGTTGCTCAGTCAGCGGCAAACCGTTGAGCAGGACTTGACCGTCGGTCGGCTGCATCAATCCGGCCAACAGGCGTAATAAACTGGTTTTACCGCTGCCGTTGGGACCGCTGATTTGCACCATATCGCCACTGGCCAGTCTCAATTCGAGATTCTCGAAGAGCAGCCGCAGGTCACGTTCACACGCGAGGGCAACAGTTTGCAGGACAGGACTGGTCAAGGGATCACGGGCCTTATACGGTTCAAGTCGGCTCTGGCGCGGCCGTTAAAGAGATGCAGCATAAATGCAATGACGGCTCGATCTAGAGAGCTGCGTCAAACAATTGCTATGTTTTTTGAACGAATCGCAAGACGGGCGGCATTATACATGGCGTGCCCGACTCCCCAGAGTGCATTTTCTAAAGGTTGTTTCACTGTATGACAGGCGAAATGAACATCCTCCCGCTCCCGCAGGCCACACCGGCGACTGCTCGCCCGCAGGTCGGTGAGCTGCTCAAGCTGCTGACACCGGTCGAAGGCTTGATCGGCGCCGGCCAGAGTGCCAAGGCCGAGGTGTTGTCGCTGAAGCAGGCGGATCAGACCTTTCAATTGTTGCTCAAAGTGACGCTGGACAGCGGCCGCCAGACCACCGTGCAAACGACCAGCAATCTGCCATTGCTGCAAGGCACCAGCATTGCGATCACCCAACCCTCGGCCGGCAACCTGGCGATCACCGTGCAACAGGCCATCGCCAGCAGCGTCGCCGCCCTCACCCGCATTGATACGTCGCAATTGCCCGTGGGCACGTTGCTGCAAGGCAAAGTCCTGACTTCGCAGGTACTGCCGCAAACACCGGGGCAAGCGACGGTGTTCCGTTCGCTGGTCAGTTTGCTCAACACCGCGCAGAGCGGCAGCACGCTGACCATCGACAGCCCGCAACCGCTGCGCATCGGCACCTTGCTCTCGGCGTTGGTGGAAGATGCGCAAACCCTGAAATTCCTGCCCCTGAGCAGCCGGCAGGAACAACTGGCCGTCAGTCAGCAACTGGTCGGCCAGCAAAGTCGCCAAGCGTCTCTGAGCGGTCTGCTGAATGCACTGCAAAATCTGCCGGCGGATAACGATCAGACTTCAGCGGACTTGCGCGCGGCGGTCGATAAACTGCTCGCCAGCCTCCCCGATCTGCAGCAAATGACCACCTCCAAAGGCGTGGCGCTGGCCTTGGCCAACAGCGGCGCCTTCCTCGAAGCCAAATTGCTCACCGGGCAGAACCCAACCCTGACCCCGGACATCAAAGCCGATCTGCTCAAACTGATCGCGCAACTGTCGCCGGGAGCGCCGGGCAACGCCAGTTTCAACGCAATCATCGCGGCCAACACTTTGGCGCAAGCACTGCCGAGTTTCGTCCGCAACGCCCTCGGCACCCTCGGCCAGGTCAGCGCGAAACCGGTGCCGAGCAGCTTCCCCCTGCCCGACCGCCTGCTGCAAAGCCTGGATGGCGAAGGCGATCTGGAGCATCTGCTGCGCCTCGCCGCCGCTGCTGTGTCGCGCCTGCAAAGCCATCAACTGTCGAGTCTTGAACAGACCGGTGTCACCGATGACGGCCGTCTGCTGAGCACCTGGCAGTTGGAAATCCCCATGCGAAATATGCAAGACATCGTGCCGTTGCAGGTCAAATTCCAGCGTGAAGAGGCACCGGAACGGCAGCCGCAACCGAACGAACGCCGTGACGAACGCGAGCCCAAGCAGCAACTGTGGCGCGTCGATCTGGCGTTCGACATGGAACCGCTCGGGCCAATGCAGATTCAGGCGCAACTGGTCGCCGGCAGCCTGTCCGGCCAACTGTGGGCCGAACGGGCCTACACCGCCGACCTGATCGAAAATAACCTGTTCGCCCTGCGCCAGCGCCTGCTCGATCGAGGACTCAACGTCGGCGATATCGACTGCCACCAAGGCACGCCGCCGCAAGGCAACCAAACCCGCCTCGAACACCGCTGGGTCGACGAAACCGCATGAACGATTCCACCACCCCACGCCAGGTCATCGCCCTCAAATACGACGGCAACCACGCCCCTACGCTCACCGCCAAAGGTGACGACGAACTGGCCGAAGAAATCCTGCGCATCGCCCGCGACTGCGAAGTGCCGATCTACGAGAACGCCGAGCTGGTGCGCTTGTTGGCGCGGATGGAATTGGGTGACAGCATCCCCGAGGAGCTGTACCGCACGATCGCCGAGATCATCGCGTTTGCGTGGAATCTGAAGGGGAAATTCCCCGAAGGACAAGATCCGGAGGCGCCGATGGTGGAGAAGGACATCACCGATCGCGGGGATGATTACTGATCGTTCCCACGCTCTGCGTGGGAATGCCGCCCGTGACGCTCTGCGTCACATTTCACAGGCGGAACGCGGAGCGTCCCAAGATGCATTCCCACGCAGAGCGTGGGAACGATCCCGGTACGACAATCAGTTCTTGTGCAGTTTGCGCATCAACTCCGCCTCAGCCTGGGTCAACCCGCACGACTGAGTCAGTTCATCAACGCTCGCGCCCATCCCCACCAGCTTCGCCGCTTGGGCGAATGACAGGCTCGACGGGTCGCGTTGTTCCAGTGCGACAAGCTTGTCCGGCAACGGCGCGACGACCGAGCGCAGCTCGTGCAGGGCTTCGCCCATGCGCACGTTGCCGTTCTGGTAGTCGTCGACGCGTTTGGCCAGGTCTTTGATGCGCTGATCACGCAGCGCATCGCCCTGGGCCTGTTGCGCAGCGATTAGCTTCTGCGCCTTGATGTACGCCAGAAACATTGCCAGCGTGCCTGCCCAGAAGAGGAACAGGACAATGACCGCGACTTCAAGAATCAATCAGATGTTCTCCAGATCCGACCATTCTTCTTCGCTCATCATCTTGTCCAGTTCGACCAGAATCAGCAGCTCGCCGTTCTTGTTGCACACGCCCTGGATAAACTTGGCCGATTCTTCGTTGCCGACGTTCGGCGCGGTCTCGATTTCCGACTGACGCAGGTAAACCACTTCGGCCACGCTGTCGACCATGATCCCGACGACTTGCTTGTCGGCTTCGATGATGACGATGCGGGTGTTGTCGCTGATCTCGGCATTCATCAGGCCGAAGCGCTGGCGGGTGTCGATCACGGTGACGACGTTACCGCGCAGGTTGATGATGCCCAGCACGTAGCTCGGCGCGCCCGGCACCGGAGCGATCTCGGTGTAGCGCAGCACTTCCTGAACGCGCATCACGTTGATGCCGTAGGTTTCGTTGTCCAGCTTGAAGGTTACCCATTGCAGGATCGGATCTTCAGAACCCTTTGCCGCCGTCGCCTTGTCGTTCATACCCTAGCCCCTCGAAGTACCGCGTGTGGCGGTTTATGTTTCGTCGCCGGCATTTGTACGCCGGTACTGTCTGTTATGTCGGTTTGTGGTTCGGCTTACTGCCGGACATGTGCTTCGCCCCGCCGCTGGCGATCAACTCGGCCAGTGCAGCGACATCGAGCAAGGCGCACATGTGTTCAATCACGGTGCCGGCGAGCCATGGCCGCTGACCCCGGTGACTTCTCCATTTGATTTCATTCGGATCCAGACGCAACGAGCGGCTGACCTGGTGCACCGCCAGCCCCCACTCGTAACCTTGTACCGAAATCAGGTACTGCAAGCCCTGACGGAAGTCATCGCGATAGCGATCCGGCATGACCCAGCGCGCGGTGTCCAGGACTTTCAAATTGCCGGCCTGGCTCGGCAGAATCCCGAGGAACCACTCCGGCTGACCGAACAGCGGCGTCAGCTCTTGCCCGGCCAGCGAATAGATCGAACCGAGGCACACCAGCGGCACCGCCAGCGTCAGCCCGGCAACGTCGAACAGCAGGCATTCGAACGCATCCGCGGCCCACGCCGGGCGGCCATCGGTCTCGACCGGTGGCGGCGTGTTGCTTGGCGGTAGATGCACTTCCACCACGGGCGGAATCAGTGTCTGTGGCGCCGGCGCTTCAATTTCAGGCTCAGGCTCAGGCGCCGTGGGTTCCGGCACTGTGAGCAGTTGTGTTTGCAGCAACGACGCCAACGTAGAAACCGACGCGCGCGTTTCTTCAATCAACGCCACAGGGGCCTTGGCAACAGGCGCTGCGGCAGGTGCGGCAACCGGTGCGGCAGCCTTTTGCGCATCACGCGCCTGCTCTTCCAGCACGGCTGCCTGAAACTCATCCAGCGCCTCAGGCTGCGCTTCGACTACCGCCGGCAGTTCTTCGGGAAGATCATTGAGTAAATCCTCCAGATAAGACTGCAACGCCAACTGCGGACGCGAAGTCAGCTTCACCGGCCGATTCATGCGCAGCCCCCTACACAAGTCAAAGTCATTCAGGCCACCTGCGCGACGAGTTGCTGCGCCAGCAGATGCTTGAGCAGCGCGCGGTAAGCGAGAACGCCACGGCTCTTGCCGTCGAATTGCGAAGGCGTGACACCGGCACGGCTGGCGTCACGAAGACGCGTATCGACCGGGATGTAACCTTGCCAGATCTCTTCCGGAAATTTATCGCGCAGCACGCGCAAAGTACCCAGCGACGCCTGCGTACGGCGATCAAACAGCGTCGGCACAATACTGAACGGCAGCGCCTGTTTGCGTGAACGGTTGATCATCGCCAGCGTGTTGACCATGCGCTCCAGGCCTTTGACGGCCAGATGCTCGGTCTGCACCGGGATCACCAGTTGCTGACTCGCGGCCAGCGCGTTGACCATCAGCACACCGAGCAACGGCGGGCTGTCGATGATCGCGTAATCGAAGTCCTGCCACAGCTGCGCCAGACTCTTGGCGATCACCAGACCGAGACCACTCTGCCCCGGCGACTGCCGCTCAAGAGTCGCCAGTGCGGTGCTCGACGGCAACAGCGAAATACGTTCGTCACTGGTCGACAACAGCAACTGCCCCGGCAGGCCTTGCGGCACGCTGCCCTTGTGCAGAAACAGGTCGTAGTTGCTGTGTTCCAGGCTGTCGGGGTCGTAGCCGAAATAGCTGGTCATCGAGCCGTGCGGGTCGAGATCGACCACAACCACGCGCTTGCCCGCCTCGGCCAGCAACCCGGCTAAAGCGATGGAAGATGTGGTTTTACCGACACCACCCTTTTGATTGGCGACTGCCCAGACTCTCATTCGGTTCGTTCCTCCCGGCCGATATGCTCGACCGAGACATAGCTCAGCGTGTTAATGCGGGTGACGGAGAATTGACGGCACTCTCGCGTCCCGGCGTCTTGACCGGGGTCGGTGCAGTTTGTGTGCCAGCGCGCTTCAACGCGGCGTCCGGTTGCGCATTGGCCGTCCCGGTGCCCGTCAGGCTGCGGCGGACATCGAGATTGCGCGACACCACCAACACCACCCGACGATTCTTCGCGCGGCCCTCAACGGTGGCGTTGTTCGCCACCGGTTGAAATTCGCCGTAACCCACCGACGCCAACCGGCCAGGGTTCACACCCTGCATCGCCAGCATGCGCACGATGCTCGCCGAACGCGCCGAGGACAGTTCCCAGTTGGTCGGGTACTGCGCGGTGCGGATCGGCTGATCATCGGTGAAGCCTTCGACGTGAATCGGGTTATCGAACGGTTTCAGAATCGCTGCAACCTTGTCGATGATGTTGAACGCGATGTCACTCGGCATGGCGTCGCCGCTGCCGAACAACAGGCTGGAGTTGAGTTCGATCTCGACCCACAACTCGTTGCCGCGCACGGTCATCTGGTTGGACGCGATCAAGTCGCCGAACGCGGCGCTGATGTCATCGGAGATGCTTTTCAGCGGATCGCTGGCCCCGGCGATACCGGCATCAATCTGCTCGGCATCCTTGACCAGCGGCTTGGCCGGAGTGGTGGTTTTCGGTCGCTCATCACCGATCGGAATCGGTTTGAGCGCGCGGTCGGAGTCTTTGAAAACACCGACCAGCGCCTCGGAAATTTCTTTGTACTTGCCTTCGTTGATCGACGAAATCGAGTACATCACCACGAAGAACGCGAACAGTAAGGTGATGAAATCCGCGTAGGACACCAGCCAGCGCTCGTGGTTGACGTGTTCTTCCTGGTGGCGACGACGAGCCATGAGGTTATTCCCTTAATCCATGAAGCCTTGCAGCTTCAACTCAATGGAGCGAGGGTTTTCACCTTCGGCGATCGACAGGATCCCTTCCAACAACATTTCGCGATAACGCGACTGCCGCAACGCGATTGCCTTCAGCTTGGCCGCCACCGGCAACAACACCAGGTTGGCACTGGCGACACCGTAAATGGTGGCGACGAATGCCACGGCGATACCGCTGCCCAGTTGCGTCGGATCGGCCAGATTGCCCATGACATGGATCAGGCCCATCACCGCACCGATGATGCCGATGGTGGGCGCGTAACCGCCCATGCTTTCGAAGACTTTCGCGGCTTCGATATCGCGCGCTTCCTGGGTGTAGAAATCCACTTCGAGGATGCTGCGAATCGCTTCCGGCTCGGCGCCATCGACCAGCAGTTGCAGGCCTTTGCGCGAGTAATTATCCGGTTCAGCATCGGCCACGCCTTCCAGACCCAGCAGGCCTTCCTTGCGCGCGGTGAGGCTCCAGTTGACGACACGGTCGATGCCGCCGGCCAGATCAACCCGGGGCGGAAACAGAATCCACGCCAGAATCTGCATGGCGCGTTTGAACGCGCTCATCGGCGATTGCAGCAGCGCCGCGCCGACGGTGCCGCCGAGGACGATCAACGCGGCAGGACCGTTGGCCAGCGCACCGATGTGGCCGCCTTCAAGGTAGTTGCCGCCGATGATGGCGACGAACGCCATGATGATCCCGATAAGGCTTAGAACATCCATCAGATACACGCCTCGACGATGTGCTTGCCGATCTCGTCCAGGCTGTACACCGCGTCGGCGAGGTCAGCTTTGACGATGGCCATCGGCATGCCGTAGATCACGCAACTGGCTTCGTCCTGCGCCCAGATCGAGCTGCCGCCCTGCTTGAGCAAACGCGCGCCTTCACGGCCGTCAGCGCCCATGCCGGTGAGCACCACCGCCAGAACTTTGTCACCGTAGGACTTGGCCGCAGAGCCGAACGTGATGTCCACGCACGGCTTGTAATTCAGACGCTCGTCGCCCGGCAGAATCTTCACCGCGCCACGGCCGTCGATCATCATTTGCTTGCCACCCGGCGCCAGCAACGCCAGCCCCGGACGCAGGATGTCGCCATCCTCGGCTTCCTTGACGGTGATGCGGCAGAGTTTGTCGAGACGCTCGGCAAACGCTTTGGTGAACGCCGCCGGCATGTGCTGGATCAACACGATCGGTGCCGGGAAGTTCGCTGGCAACTGAGTCAACACCCGTTGTAGCGCAACCGGACCGCCCGTCGAGGTGCCGATGGCAACCAGTTTGTAAGCCTTGCGTTTCGGTGCCGGCGACGAAGCGCTGGCGGCCGGTGCACGGGTTGCAACCGGAGCATGCACAGGCGCTGGCGCTGGACGCACCGCAGCGCTGGTGCTGTGGCTGCTGCTGTGGCTACTGAAGCTTGATGCAGTCGGAGCAGGCGTCGGCGCAGGTGCAGCCACTGGAGCCGGCGCACTGTAAGCACTGAAACGACGATTACTGCGCGAGATGCTGTGCACCTTTTCGCACAGCAGTTGTTTGACCTTCTCGGGATTGCGCGAGATGTCTTCGAAATTCTTCGGCAGGAAATCCACCGCGCCGGCGTCCAGCGCATCGAGGGTGACCCGAGCGCCTTCGTGGGTCAGCGAGGAGAACATCAACACCGGGGTCGGGCAGCGCTGCATGATGTGCCGCACCGCCGTGATGCCGTCCATCATGGGCATCTCGTAGTCCATGGTGATCACGTCCGGCTTGAGCGCCAGTGCCTGATCGATGGCCTCTTTACCGTTGGTGGCGGTGCCGACCACCTGGATGCTCGGATCCGCTGAAAGAATTTCCGAGACGCGGCGGCGGAAAAAACCCGAATCGTCCACCACCAGGACTTTGACTGCCATAAACACTCCATTAGGTGCAGCGGAGCGTGATCGCCCCGCCGCCCCGGATTCAAATACGCCGTGCGGCGTAACGCTTGAGCATGCTTGGAACATCGAGAATCAGCGCGATGCGGCCGTCACCGGTGATGGTGGCGCCGGACATGCCCGGAGTGCCCTGCAGCATTTTGCCCAATGGCTTGATGACCACTTCTTCCTGGCCGACCAGTTGATCGACGACGAAGCCGATCCGCTGAGTGCCCACCGAAAGGATCACCACATGGCCTTCGCGCTGCTCTTCGTGAGCGGCGGAGCTGACCAGCCAGCGCTTGAGGTAGAACAGTGGCAGCGCCTTGTCCCGCACGATCACCACTTCCTGGCCGTCGACGACGTTGGTGGTCGACAGGTCGAGGTGGAAAATTTCGTTGACGTTGACCAGCGGGAACGCGAACGCCTGATTGCCGAGCATGACCATCAACGTCGGCATGATCGCCAGCGTCAGCGGCACCTTGATGACAATCTTCGAGCCCTGGCCCTTGGTCGAGTAGATGTTGATCGAACCGTTGAGCTGGGAAATCTTGGTCTTCACCACGTCCATGCCGACACCGCGGCCGGAGACGTCGGAGATCTCGGTCTTGGTCGAGAAACCCGGAGCGAAGATCAGGTTGTAGCACTCGGTATCGCTGAGGCGATCGGCCGCGTCCTTGTCCATCACCCCGCGTTTTACCGCGATGGCGCGCAGCACGTTCGGATCCATGCCTTTGCCGTCATCGGAAATCGACAGCAGGATGTGATCGCCCTCTTGCTCGGCGGCCAGCACCACACGACCGCCACGGGCCTTGCCCGATGCTTCGCGTTCTTCCGGCGACTCGATGCCGTGGTCGACCGCGTTGCGCACCAAGTGGACCAGCGGATCGGCCAGGGCCTCGACGAGGTTTTTGTCGAGGTCGGTTTCTTCGCCGACCAGCTCCAGGTTGATCTCTTTTTTCAGCTGACGGGCCAAGTCGCGAACCAGACGCGGGAAGCGCCCGAAGACTTTCTTGATCGGCTGCATCCGCGTTTTCATCACTGCGGTTTGCAGGTCAGCGGTGACCACGTCGAGGTTCGACACAGCCTTTTGCATGGCTTCGTCGCCGCTGTTCAAGCCCAGGCGCACCAAGCGGTTACGCACCAGTACCAGTTCGCCGACCATGTTCATGATTTCGTCGAGACGTGCGGTATCGACGCGCACGGTGGTCTCGGCTTCACTCGCCGGTTTTTCCGGTGGCGGTGTTGTCGGTGCACGGGCCGGAGCCGGTGCAGCCGCTTTGGGTGCTTCGGCTTTTGGCTCAGGCTTGGCGACAGGTTTCGGCGCCGCTGCGGCTGGAGCCTTGGCGACTGGCGTGGCCACCGTCGAAGCGCTGCCCGCAGAGGCGGCGCCGACGTCGGTGAACTTGCCTTTGCCGTGCAATTCGTCGAGCAGCGATTCGAATTCATGATCGCTGATCAAATCGCTGCCGGCAGCCGCGGCCGCTGGAGCAGCAGGCGCAGGTGCCGAGGCAATCGCCGACTCCAGCGCTTCGACGGCGAAGTTGCCTTTACCGTGCAACTGATCGAGCAACGCTTCAAATTCGTCGTCGGTGATGTCCGAGCTGTCGCCCGCTGCCGGAGCAATGGGAGCCGCTGGCGTCGCCGCTACAGCGTCCGGCGCGAACTGGCCTTTGCCGTGCAGTTGATCCAGCAACGACTCGAATTCGGCGTCGGTGATTTCATCGCTGGCGGCGCTATCGGCCACCGGCGCTGGCGGGGCTTCGGCTTGTGCCTTGACGGCATTCAGCGAGTCCAGCAGTTGTTCAAATTCGTTGTCGGTGATGTCGCCCGAATCGCTTTCCGCGACCGGCGCTTCAACGACTTCTTCGACCGCGACGGCATCCGCCGATTGCGGCTCGGCCAGACGTGCCAGCGCTGCCAGCAGCTCAGGCGTTGCAGCGGTGATCGGTGCGCGTTCACGCACCTCGGTGAACATGCTGTTCACCGCGTCCAGTGCTTCCAGCACCACGTCCATCAGTTCTGCATCAACGCGACGCTCACCCTTGCGCAGGATGTCGAACACGTTTTCGGCGATGTGACAGCACTCCACCAGCTCATTGAGCTGAAGGAAGCCGGCGCCCCCTTTTACAGTGTGGAAACCGCGAAAAATTGCATTGAGCAGATCCGCGTCATCCGGTCGGCTTTCCAGCTCGACCAGTTGCTCGGACAGTTGCTCAAGAATCTCGCCGGCCTCAACCAGGAAATCCTGAAGGATCTCTTCATCGGCGCCGAAGCTCATTAATGGGGTGCTCCTAACAGGTCTAAAAACCTAAACTCAAAATCCAAGGCTGGATAACAAATCGTCCACATCGTCCTGACCGGACACAACGTCTTCTCGTTTATCGGCATGAATCTGCGGACCTTCACCCTGCGAGAGATGTTTTTGTGGATCTTTTTCTGCAAGCATCGCGGCGCGGTCATGTTCGATGCCCGCAAAGCGGTCCACCTGACTGGCCATGAGTACGAGTTTGAGCAAATTGCTTTCGACTTCGGTGACCAGTTGGGTCACGCGTTTGATCACCTGACCGGTGAGGTCCTGGTAATCCTGGGCCAGCAGAATGTCGTTGAGATTGCTCGACACCGCACGGTTGCCCGTGTGGCTGCGCGACAGAAAACCGTCGACCCGGCGCGCCAGTTCGCGGAACTCTTCAGCCCCGACTTCGCGGCGCATGAAACGGCCCCAATCCGTGCTCAGAGCCTGGGCTTCTTCAGCCAGACCATTGACCACCGGCGTGGCGCTTTCCACCAGATCCATGGTGCGGTTGGCCGCAGCTTCCGTCAGCTTGACCACATAGCCCAGACGTTCGGTGGCGTCGGTGATTTGCGACACTTCCTCGGCCTGCGGCATATGCGGATCGATCTGGAAATTGACGATCGCACTGTGCAGTTCGCGTGTGAGCTTGCCCACTTCCTGATACAGGCCGCGGTCACGGGTCTGATTGAGCTCATGGATCAGTTGCACAGCGTCGCCGAACTTGCCTTTTTCAAGGCTCTCGACCAGTTCGACCGCGTGTTTTTTCAGGGTCGACTCGAAATCGCCCTGTGAAAATTCTTTATGCTCCATAGCTCCCCCGCGCGTTCATCAGCCGATGCGTTCGAAAATCTTCTCGATTTTGTCTTTCAGCGCCTGAGCCGTGAAAGGTTTGACGACGTAGCCGTTCACACCGGCCTGAGCGGCTTCGATGATCTGCTCGCGCTTGGCTTCAGCAGTCACCATCAATACCGGCAGGTGCTTGAGTTTTTCGTCGGCACGCACGTGACGCAGCAGGTCGATACCGGTCATGCCCGGCATGTTCCAGTCCGTTACCAGAAAGTCGATGCTTCCGCTGTTGAGCACTGGAATGGCAGTGGTGCCATCGTCAGCCTCGACGGTGTTGGTGAACCCAAGATCACGCAGCAGGTTCTTGATGATCCGCCGCATCGTTGAGAAGTCATCAACGATGAGGATTTTCATGTCTTTGTTCAATTCGACCTCCAAGCAGTCTTAAACGCGCCCAGCACCTGGACGCGCCACTTCAATCAATCGGCGCAGCACTCGAAGACTGTCTGGAGCACAACAGAGCAAGACCGGTGCCGTTCATCACCGCACCAGCCTCGTTCGCAGTGTCCCCACACTGCCTTCAGCGCGCTCGCCACTCCCCCAAACGCCCCCGCAAACGGGCCGCGCACTGGCTGTGTAACTGGCTGACCCGCGATTCACTGACGCCAAGGACTTCACCGATTTCCTTGAGGTTCAGCTCTTCGTCGTAGTACAGCGCCAACACCAGTCGCTCACGCTCCGGCAAATTGGCAATCGCGTCCGCCAGCGCCGCCTGGAAGCGTTCATCTTCCAGATCGCGTGACGGCTCAAGATGAGCACTCGCGCCATCCTCGTGCAGCCCTTCGTGTTCGCCGTCCTGCAACAGATCGTCGAAACTGAACAGGCGACTGCCCAAGGTGTCATTCAAAATCCCGTAGTAATCGTCGAGACTCAATTGGAGTTCGGCCGCAACTTCGTGATCTTTAGCATCACGGCCGGTTTTAGCTTCAATTGAGCGAATTGCGTCGCTGACCATCCGGGTATTGCGGTGAACCGAGCGTGGTGCCCAATCCCCTTTGCGCACTTCGTCGAGCATCGCGCCGCGGATTCGAATGCCCGCGTAGGTTTCGAAACTGGCGCCTTTGCTGGCGTCGTATTTGGTCGAGACTTCAAGCAGGCCGATCATCCCGGCCTGGATCAGGTCTTCAACCTGCACACTCGCCGGCAACCGCGCCAGCAAGTGATAGGCAATGCGTTTGACCAGTGGCGCGTAACGCTCGATCAGCTCGTACTGAGCGTCGCGTGCCGACTTCTTGTAGTAATTCATACCGCTAGCGGTCATAGCACGGGCCCTGCCGTTTGCTGCACGAGGCGCTCGACAAAAAACTCAAGGTGGCCGCGCGGGTTGGCGGGCAGCGGCCAGGTGTCGACCTTTTGCGCGATGGCCTTGAACGCCAGCGCGCACTTGGAACGCGGGAAGGCTTCATAGACAGCGCGTTGCTTCTGCACCGCTTTGCGCACGCTTTCGTCGTAAGGCACGGCGCCGACGTATTGTAAGGCGACGTCGAGGAAGCGATCCGTGACCTTGGTCAACTTGGCGAACAGGTTGCGACCTTCTTGCGGGCTCTGCGCCATGTTGGCGAGGACGCGGAAGCGGTTCATGCCGTAATCGCGGTTGAGCAGTTTGATCAGTGCGTAAGCGTCAGTGATCGAGGTTGGCTCATCGCAGACCACCAGCAACACTTCCTGCGCTGCGCGAACGAAACTGACTACCGAGTCACCAATACCTGCAGCGGTGTCGATCACCAGAACGTCGAGATTGTCGCCGATGTCACTGAAGGCCTGAATCAGGCCGGCGTGTTGCGCCGGGCTCAGATGAACCATGCTCTGCGTGCCGGACGCGGCCGGTACGATGCGGATCCCGCCGGGACCCTGCAACAGCACGTCGCGCAGCTCACAGCGGCCTTCGATGACATCGGCCAGAGTGCGTTTGGGTGTCAGGCCCAGCAGAACGTCGACGTTCGCCAGTCCCAGATCGGCGTCCAGCAGCATGACCCGACGGCCAAGCTCTGCCAGCGCCAGAGACAAGTTCACTGACACGTTAGTTTTGCCGACGCCACCTTTGCCGCCGGTCACCGCGATCACCTGTACGGGATGCATGCTGCCCATGTTATTTCTTTACCTTGTCTTGCATAGACGGAGGCCACATTACTGGCTGCGCGTTCACAAACGGAACAATGCATGGCAGACCATCGATGTAGGTACAAAAACTGTTCATGAATACCTCAGCCTACCTGCTTGGTGGGGCTGTGGTAGATATCAGCGAACATGTCAGCCATGGCTTCTTCGCTGGGTTCTTCCTGCATTTGCACGCTGACGGCGCGGCTGACCAGTTGATGACGGCGCGGCAGATGCAAATCATCCGGAATCCGTGGGCCATCGGTCAGGTACGCGACCGGCAATTCATGACTGATCGCCAGGCTTAACACTTCGCCAAGGCTGGCCGTTTCATCCAGTTTAGTCAGGATGCACCCGGCGAGCCCGCAACGCTTGTAACTGTGATAAGCGGCGGTTAGAACCTGTTTCTGGCTGGTGGTTGCCAAGACCAGATAATTTTTTGAACGGATGCCACGCCCGGCGAGGCTTTCGAGCTGCATGCGCAGGGCTGGATCGCTGGCTTGCAGGCCCGCGGTATCGATCAGCACCACGCGTTTGCGCAGCAATGGATCCAGCGCCTGCACCAGCGATTGGCCAGGATCGACGTGGGTCACCGGCACATTGAGAATGCGGCCCAGGGTCTTCAGTTGTTCCTGCGCGCCGATGCGGAAGCTGTCCATGCTCACCAGCGCGACATTCTGCGCGCCGTATTTCAGCACATAACGTGCGGCCAGTTTCGCCAGCGTGGTGGTTTTGCCCATGCCGGCAGGGCCGACCATGGCGATCACACCGCCCTCTTCCAGCGGCTCGACTTCCGGCACGGCAATCATTCGCGCCAGATGCGCAAGCAGCATGCGCCAGGCCTGACGCGGCTCTTCGATATCGCTGATCATCGACAGCAGATCACGCGACAGCGGGCCAGACAGACCGATGCGTTGCAGACGGCGATACAGATTGGCTTGCGCCGGACGGCTGCCCTGCAGTTGATTCCAGGCCAGTGTGCCGAGCTGCACTTCCATCAGCTCGCGCAGGCTGTTCAATTCAAAACGCATCGAATCCAGTGCGCGTGGATCGACGCCGCCGGAGGACTGCGCCGGTGCCGGGGCTGGACGCGCTGGCGCGGCGTAGGTCGGCTCGGTCAGCGGTTCAGCGGCGGTCAACGGCAGGCCAGCGGTGAGTGGCAGGCCGGCAAAGATCTGGCGATTGCTATTGCCATCGGCTTCGCCACGCAGGCTCAGCTCGGCCTGGGCAGTGACGATGCGCGACTGGGTCTTGCGCAGCTCGTCTTCGAGTTCCATGTTCGGAACCCGTGGCGCCAGCGCCGACAATTTGTAATCGAGCGCAGCCGTCAGCTCGACACCGCCGGCAATTCGGCGGTTGCCAATGATGGCGGCATCAGCGCCCAGCTCATCACGAACCAGCTTCATGGCCTGACGCATATCGGCGGCGAAAAAACGCTTAACTTGCATGAACCACTACCTCAGCCGTTGGGCCCTACTGTCGCAACAATTGTCACTTGCTTGTTGTCCGGTATTTCCTGGTAGGCCAGCACGTGCAATCCAGGGACTGCGAGGCGGCCAAAGCGCGAGAGCATCGCGCGCACCGGGCCTGCTACCAACAGGATCACCGGCTGACCTTGCATCTCCTGACGCTGCGCCGCTTCGATGAGCGAACGTTGCAGCTTCTCGGCCATGCTTGGCTCCAGCAGAACGCCCTCTTCCGAGCCTTGTCCTGCCTTCTGCAGACTATTGAGCAATATCTGTTCCAACCTTGGTTCCAGGGTGATCACAGGCAGCTCGGACTCAGTGCCTACAATGCTTTGGACGATGGCGCGCGATACGCCAACCCGCACCGCAGCCACCAGCGCGGCGGTATCTTGACTCTTGGCAGCGTTGTTGGCGATGGCTTCGGCAATACTGCGGATGTCACGCACCGGCACGTGTTCGGCCAACAGCGCCTGCAATACTTTAAGCAGTTGCGACAACGAGACCACGCCCGGCACCAGCTCTTCAGCCAGTTTCGGCGAGCTTTTGGCCAGCAATTGCATGAGTTGCTGCACTTCCTCGTGGCCGATCAGCTCACTGGAGTGTTTGTACAGAATCTGGTTCAAGTGCGTCGCAACCACGGTGCTGGCGTCGACCACGGTGTATCCGAGGGACTGCGCCTGCGCACGCTGGCTGATTTCGATCCACACCGCTTCCAGCCCAAAAGCCGGATCTTTGGCGTTTATGCCGTTAAGCGTGCCGTATACCTGCCCCGGGTTGATCGCCAATTCGCGATCCGGGTAAATCTCGGCTTCGGCGAGAATCACGCCCATCAGGGTCAAACGGTAGGCGCTTGGCGCCAGGTCGAGGTTGTCGCGGATATGCACGGTCGGCATCAGGAAGCCCAGATCCTGCGAGAGCTTCTTGCGCACGCCCTTGATCCGCGCGAGCAATTGCCCGCCCTGATTGCGATCCACCAGCGGGATCAAGCGGTAGCCGACTTCCAGACCAATCATGTCGATTGGCGTCACGTCATCCCAGCCCAGCTCTTTGGTTTCCATGGCGCGGGCCGGCGACGGCAGCAGCTCCTGCTGGCGTTTGACCTCTTGCAGCGCTTCAACCTTGGCGACGTTCTGCTTCTTCCAGAACAGGTACGCGCCGCCAGCAGCCAGTGCCGCCATGCTGAGGAACGAGAAGTGCGGCATGCCCGGCACCAGGCCCATCACCGCCATCAAACCGGCCGCCACCGCCAGCGCTTTTGGCGAGGCGAACATCTGGCGATTGATCTGTTTGCCCATGTCTTCCGAACCGGAAGCACGGGTCACCATGATCGCCGCAGCTGTAGATAACAACAGTGATGGCAATTGCGCCACTAAACCGTCACCGATGGTCAGCAAGGCGTAAACCCGGCCGGCATCGCCGAAGCTCATGTTGTGCTGGAAGATACCGACGGCCATGCCGCCGATGAGGTTGATGAACAGAATCAGCAGGCCGGCGATGGCGTCACCACGGACGAATTTGCTGGCACCGTCCATCGAACCGTAGAACTCAGCCTCTTGGGCGACTTCCTGACGGCGCATCTTCGCCTGGTTCTGGTCGATCAGACCGGCGTTGAGGTCGGCGTCGATCGCCATTTGTTTGCCGGGCATCGCGTCGAGGGTGAAGCGCGCGCTCACCTCGGAGATCCGCCCGGCACCCTTGGTCACCACGACGAAGTTGATGATCATCAGGATCGCAAACACCACGATACCGACCACATAGTTACCGCCGATCACCACCTCACCGAAGGCCTGAATCACTTTACCGGCGGCGGCGTGGCCGTCCTGACCGTGGAGCATCACCACCCGCGTCGAGGCGACGTTCAACGCCAGCCGCATCAATGTCGCGACCAGCAGAATCGTCGGGAACACCGCGAAATCCAGCGGCCGCAGCGCGTACACGCAGACCAGCAGCACGACAATCGACAACGCAATGTTGAACGTGAAAAACACGTCGAGCAGGAACGGCGGGATCGGCAACATCATCATTGCCAACATGACCAGCAGCAACAACGGCACGCCCAGATTGCCTCGCGAGAGGTCATTCAGGTTTGTGCGGGCACTGTTGAGTAACTGAGAGCGATCCACCGGTTTTCCCCGTTCCTTTAAAGCAAACTTTTGACGCCCAGAGCAGGCGCACGGCGGCTATTGCAAGAAGCCTTCCAACTTTTGCCGGGGATTGAAACAGAGGGGTTTGACGGGGGGATTTTCGCTGAGTGGAGGCCCCCTTCGCGAGCAAGCCCGCTCCCACAGGGGGAATGCATTTCAAGAGTGGGAGCGGGCTTGCTCGTGAAAGCGGTGGCGCAGGCAAAGGAAATGCCGGATTCAACCAGCCTCGTGAATCAGCTCCGCGCCAATATCACCAAACGCTAACTCGCGCCCAATCACATACTGTGTGCCGGTATACATCGGTTTCCCCTCCACCGACACCAACGGCTCCTTGCCATACATCAGCACGACTTTGGTCTCGGGTGACTTGAGCCCTGAAAAAATCGGCTCACCTAACAGCAAATTCAGTTGCCACTGAAAAGGGATGATCGGCAGATCGCGGATCTGAATCTGTCGACCACCGTCCAATCGATAGTCTACCCGTGCAGTGACGTGCAACTGCCCGTCAACCACATCGAAAACCGGCACGCCGTAACGAATCTCCAGGCCTCCCGTCGACCACTCTGACATGTAGTACTCCGTGCGAGTGAAAACCTCGAACAGCGCCTCATTCGTGGAGATCTTGCCCGCCGCACCCAATAAATAGTTGTACGCGTAGTGATAGGCCAAGCCGTCCAGCTCGGGCCGGATCGCATTGAGCGGGTTATTCAGAAAGTTGGGAATGTGCTGATTGGCGGCAACTTTGAAGTTAAGAAAATCAAGACTCAGTTTGAATTTGGCCGAGTAGCCAATCGCTCTTTCGCTGACGTTTTCCTCCAGCCGAGCGGAGACGAACTCCAGCTTCATCCCCGGAAGATGTTTGTATACGCGCTCTACCATCATGACTCTCCCTGAACAGATCCGAGCATCTCGAACGCTGTCAGGCCCTTGCCCAAGCGCATCCACGGCGAGACCTCCAACGGGAACATTCCCGGCGTTATGAGTGCGCCTGAAATGGAAAGCCGTCTACTGTCAGAACTGTCAGGTATCGCGGGGATTCAGACAGACGGTTACCTGGTTTTAATGTAGGAGCGAGCTTGCTCGCGATGGCAGTGTGTCAGGCGACAAAAATGTTGACGGTGCCGACGCCTTCGCGAGCAAGCCCGCTCCCACAGGTTTTGCGTACACCACAAAATTTGATGCTCACCACAAAACCACTGTGGGAGCGGGCTTGCTCGCGAAGAGGCCCGCCCAGCCAACGCAAACGTCAACAATCGCGACGCAAATGCAGCCTTTTAAACACCGCTGTTTAAAAGACACTTCAAGACACGCCTCAAAGGCTACACATCCTTGCGCCTTTGCCTACAGCTAAGCCAGAATCGGCCGGCTTGTGCGCCTTGGGGACGGGTTCTATCGTGGGTCGGTCGCTGATTGTTCAGTGATCGGGTTTAGCGACCCGAACCTTTGTAGGCGCACCAGCGCACCAAACTCGACTGTGGATACCTATCTGCGATTGACGTTATGGCGGCTGTGCGTGGGAGACCTTCGGGTCTGCCGGGCGCCTACACCCGGTTCGCTAACCCGCGACCAGCTGCCACCTATTCCTGTTTAGCGACATGTCCTGGTGGCCTCACATGTAGGAGCTTCACCAATGATCAAACCAACACCAAACCCACCCGAAACCGATCCCACCTCCCCCTACGAATCCCTCGATTCAACAAAGCTCCACGAAGCCGCCGACCGCGCCCTCGATCACTACCTCTTCCCGGGCGCCACGCCACCGCCACGCCGAAACCGCACGATGTACGCCGTCACCGCCGACTTCAAAAACGAAGAATTATTGGCCAACGCCTGCGAAACCCTCGCCTCGGCAAGAACCATTGCCAATGACTTCGCCAACCTCATACCCGCATCACAACGCAGAACGCTGCAGGGTATTGCGCAACTGATCATGCTCGGCGAACTGGCGGTGAATCGGGCGCTGGATAATCTGGAGTTGCCGCAGTAACAGCACCCCGATGATCGTTCCCACGCTCTGCGCGGGAACGCCTCAACGGACGCTCCGCGTTCGGTTCTGGAAGGGACGCGGAGCGTCCCGGGCTGCATTCCCACGCGGAGCGTGGGAACGATCAAGAAGTCAGGCAAGAACCTGTGGCGAGGGGATTCAGCGAAACGTCGCACCGCCCCGCTCGGCTGCGCAGCAGTCGTAAATCCTGAGCACGCGGTATTCCTGAAAGATTGAAGTCACAGGTTTTGGGGCTGCTGCGCAGCCCATCGGGGATAAATCCCCTCGCCACAATGATCTCTGTAAGGCCTGGAGTTTCATCGCAGTAAGGTCAAGAATCGCGGCGCAGATCCGGCGGAATCGGCAAATCATCCTTGAGCGGATCCGGCCGTTTGCCTTTGCCCGCGCGGTACTGACGGATCTGGTAGACGTACGCCAACACCTGCGCCACCGCCAGATACAACCCGCCAGGGATTTCCTCGTCGAGCTCAGTCGAGTAGTAAATCGACCGCGCCAACCCCGGCGATTCCAGCAGCATCACGTTATTCGCCACTGCAATCTCACGAATCTTCAATGCAAGGAAGTCGCTACCCTTGGCCAGCAGCAACGGCGCGCCACCCTTTTCCGAGTCGTATTTGAGCGCGACGGCGTAGTGCGTCGGGTTGGTGATGACCACGTCGGCGTCGGGAATCGCCGCCATCATCCGTCGCTGGGACATTTCGCGCTGGGTCTGGCGGATGCGCTGTTTGACCTCCGGCCGACCTTCCTGATCCTTGTGCTCGTCGCGCACTTCCTGCTTGGTCATCAACAGTTTTTTGTGCGCTTCCCAGAGCTGCACCGGCACGTCGACGGCGGCGATGATGATCAAGCCGCAGGCCAGCCACAACGTGCTCCAGCCGACCAGCGTCACACTGTGAATAATCGCCGACTCAAGCGGTTCGTGAGCGATGCGCAGCAGGTCGTCGACGTCGGACATCAACACCATCAGCGCCACGAACAGGGTGATCACAAACTTGGCCAGCGCCTTGAGCAGCTCGACCACTGCCTTGAAGGAAAACATGCGCTTGAGGCCGGCGCCCGGGTTCATTCGGCTGAACTTCGGCGCCATGGAGCTGGCCGCGAACAGCCAGCCGCCAAGGGAGATCGGCCCGACCAGCGCAGCAATCAACAGGGTGATCATGATCGGCTGAATCGCCACCAGCGCCATTTTGCCGGACTGCATCATAAAGGCGCCCATGGAGCCCTGATCCATGATCACCTCGCGCGTCAGCGTGAAGTTCAGGCGCATCAGTTCCATCAGGTCTTCGGCCAACATGCCGCCAAACACCAGCAACGCGCCGGCGCCGGCCATCATCACGGCGAGGGTGTTGAGCTCTTTGGAACGGGCAATCTCACCCTTCTCACGGGAGTCCTTTTTCCGTTTCTCCGTGGGGTCTTCTGTTTTGTCCTGACCGCTTTCGCTCTCAGCCATGACTCAGCGCGCCCGTGCCAGTTCGCGTAGCAACTGCAAGGCCTCGGTGGCCAGCGGCTGATACTGATTGAGAATATCCGCCAACCCGACCCAGACAATAAACAGACCGAGTACGAGGGTCAGCGGGAAACCGATGGAGAAAATGTTCAGTTGCGGCGCGGCGCGGGTCATCACGCCGAATGCGATGTTGACCACCAGCAACGCGGTCACCGCCGGCAACACCAGCAGCAATGCAGCGCCCAGTACCCAGCCGAGTTTGCCGGCCAGTTCCCAGTAATGCGCGGTCATCAAACCACTGCCGACCGGCAGTGTGGTGAAGCTTTCAGTCAGGACTTCAAACACCACCAAATGGCCGTTCATCGACAGGAACAGCAAGGTCACCAGCATGGTGAAGAACTGCCCGATCACCGCCACCGAGACGCCGTTGGCCGGGTCGATCATCGAGGCGAAGCCCATGCCCATCTGGATCGCGACGATCTGCCCGGCCACCGCAAACGCCTGGAAGAACAACTGCAAGGAAAACCCGAGCACGGCGCCCACCAGAATCTGCTCGGCGATCAGCATCAGCCCACTCAGATCCAGCGGACTCACTGCCGGCATCGGCGGCAGCCCCGGCGTGATCACCACGGTGATCGCCACGGCAAAATACAGGCGCACACGGCGCGGTATCAGCGTGGTGCCGAACACCGGCATGACCATCAACATCGAGGCGACGCGAAACAGCGGCAACATGAACGATGCCACCCAGGAACTGATCTGGGTGTCGGTCAGCTGAAGCAGCGATTGCATGGCTTAGCCGATGACCATCGGGATGTTTTTGTACAACTGGATGATGTATTCCATGAACGTCTGCACGATCCATGGGCCGGCGACGATCAACGTCACCAGCATCACCAGCAGACGCGGCAGGAAGCTCAGGGTCTGTTCGTTGATCTGCGTCGCGGCCTGGAACATCGCCACCAGCAAACCGACCAACAGGCTCGGGATCACCAGAATCGCGACCATCAGCGTGGTCAGCCACAGCGCTTCACGAAAGATATCGACCGCGACTTCCGGCGTCATGGCGAGACACCTCCAAAACTGCTGGCCAGGGTGCCGATGATCAGCGCCCAGCCATCCACCAGCACAAACAGCATGATCTTGAACGGCAACGAAATGATCAGCGGCGACAGCATCATCATACCCATCGCCATCAGCACACTGGCGACGACGAGGTCGATGATCAGGAACGGAATGAAGATCATGAAGCCGATCTGGAACGCGGTCTTCAGCTCCGAGGTGACGAACGCCGGCACCAGAATGGTCAGCGGCGCTGCGTCTGGCGTCGGGATATCGGTGCGCTTGGACAGGCGCATGAACAGCTCAAGATCGCTGCTGCGGGTTTGCGCGAGCATGAAGTCCTTGATCGGCACCTGAGCTTTTTCCACCGCTTGCTGCGCGGTGAGTGTCTCCGCCAGATACGGCTGCAAGGCATCTTTGTTCACGCGATCGAACACCGGCGCCATGATGAACATGGTCAGGAACAGCGCCATGCCGGTGAGGATCTGGTTCGACGGCGTCTGTTGCAGACCGAGGGCCTGACGCAGGATCGAGAAGACGATGATGATCCGGGTGAAACTGGTCATCAGAATGACCGCCGCCGGAATAAAGCTCAGCGCGGTCATGATCAGCAGAATCTGCAGGCTGACCGAATATTCCTGCGCGCCATCGGCGTTGGTGCCCAGCGTGATCGCCGGGATCGACAACGGATCGGCGGCGAACGCCAGCGGCGCCGCCAGCATCAGGGCCAGCGTCAAGACGATGCGTAGCGCACCCATTACTTCGTATCCTTCTGATCCTTGCCGAGTATCTTCAGCAACTGCTGGGCAAAATCCGGAGTGGCTTTTTCACTGGTGCTCGGCACCGGCACCGGCTCTTTGAGCACGTGCAGCGCGGTGATGGTGCCGGGGCTCAAACCGAGCAGAATCTGCTCGTTGCCGACCTGCACCAGCATCAAACGGTCACGTGGGCCGAGGGCGCGCGAACCGATCAACTCGATCACCTGACCCTTGCCCGCTGGCCCCGCCTGCTGCACCCGGCGCAGCAGCCAGGCGAGGAAAAAGATAATCCCCAGCACCAGCAGCAAACCGAATACCAGTTGCGTCAATTGTCCGGCAATGCCGCTGTTGACCACCGGCGCGGCGACAGCGGCCGTGGTCGCCACCGGTTCGGCGGCCATTACGCTGATTGGCAGCGCCAGCAGCGCCCAGAGAAACCTTTTCACTCAGCGCAGCTTCTTGATGCGTTCGCTTGGGCTGATCACGTCGGTCAGGCGGATGCCGAACTTCTCGTTGACCACCACCACTTCACCGTGCGCAATCAGCGTGCCGTTGACCAGCACGTCGAGTGGCTCACCGGCCAGACGATCGAGCTCGATCACCGAACCCTGGTTGAGTTGCAGCAGGTTGCGGATGTTGATGTCGGTACTGCCGACTTCCATCGAAATCGACACCGGAATATCGAGGATCACGTCCAGGTTCGGACCGTCCAGCGTCACCGGATCGTTGTTCTTCGGCACGCTGCCAAACTCTTCCATCGGCAGACGGTTGGAGCTCGCGGCGCCAGCGTCGGCGGCCAGCAGGGCGTCGATGTCAGCCTGG
This sequence comes from Pseudomonas sp. 18058, assembly GCF_902706155.1. Taxonomy (NCBI): domain Bacteria; kingdom Pseudomonadati; phylum Pseudomonadota; class Gammaproteobacteria; order Pseudomonadales; family Pseudomonadaceae; genus Pseudomonas; species Pseudomonas sp. 18058. The sequence continues at coordinate 83,194 of NZ_CACSJY010000013.1, read as the reverse complement.
CCGGCATCACCGGTTTCTTCGAGGGCGGCGGCCCATTCATCAGCCAGTGCCTGATCGTCCTGGGCGTTCATATCGTCGTTCATCATGTGTCCTCGGCGGGCAACAATTCAGTTAGTGCAAAAAAGGGGTGTGGCGCCGTTTCAGCGGCGCTCGATCGGCTCGATAACCTGCAACGCGAGGTTGCCTTTGTGCGAGCCCATCTTGACCTTGAAGGCCGGCACGCCATTGGCGCGCATGATCATTTCGTCCGGCATCTCGACCGGGATCACATCGCCTGGCTGCATGTGCAGGATGTCGCGCAGTTTCAACTGACGGCGAGCGACGGTGGCACCGATTGGCACATCGACATCGAGCACGTCCTGACGCAGGGCGTTGACCCAGCGCTCGTCCTGATCGTCGAGATCCGACTGGAAACCGGCGTCGAGCATTTCGCGCACCGGCTCGATCATCGAGTACGGCATGGTCACGTGCAGATCGCCGCCACCGCCGTCCAGTTCGATGTGGAACGTGGAGACCACGATCGCTTCGCTCGGACCGACGATGTTGGCCATGGCCGGATTCACTTCCGAGTTGATGTACTCGAAATTGACTTCCATGATCGCCTGCCAGGCTTCCTTCAAGTCGACGAAGGCCTGCTCCAGCACCATGCGCACCACGCGCAGTTCGGTCGGGGTGAATTCACGCCCTTCGATCTTGGCGTGACGGCCGTCGCCACCGAAGAAGTTGTCCACCAATTTGAACACCAGTTTGGCGTCAAGGATGAACAGCGCGGTGCCGCGCAACGGTTTGATCTTGACCAGGTTGAGGCTGGTCGGTACGTACAGCGAGTGCACGTATTCACCGAACTTCATCACCTGCACGCCACCGACGGCAACGTCCGCCGAGCGGCGCAGCATGTTGAACATACTGATGCGGGTGTAGCGGGCGAAACGCTCGTTGATCATTTCCAGAGTCGGCATGCGTCCACGGACGATGCGATCCTGGCTGGTCAGGTCGTAGCTTTTGACACTGCCGGGTACGGCAGCGTCATCGGTCTGTACCAGACCATCGTCGACGCCGTGCAACAGCGCGTCGATTTCATCCTGGGACAGCAGATCCTGCACGGCCATGTCGTGTTCCTACTGCAGTACGAAATTAGTGAAAAGCAACTGTTCGATGACCACTTTGCCGAGTTCTTTCTGCGCCACTTCCTGGACGCTGGCGGTGGCCTTCTGGCGCAACATCTCTTGGCCGACCGGCGTCGCCAGTGTGGCGAAATCCTGACCGGAGAAGAGCATCACCAGGTTGTTGCGGATGACCGGCATGTGCACTTTCAGCGCTTCCAGATCGGCCTGATTGCGCCCGAGCATGGTGATGCTCACCTGCATGTAGCGCTGACGGCCGTTCTGGTTGTAGTTGGCAACGAAGGCCGGCGCCATCGGTTCGAAAATCGCCGGTTGTTTGCCGGTCGGGGCGGTTTCAGCCGCAGCCTCTGGTTTGCTCTGGGCACTGTGCATGAAGAACCAGGTCGCCCCCACGGATGCACCAATGGCCAACAGCAACGCGAGCACGATCATGATGATCAGCTTGAGTTTGCCTTTGGTTGCGGGGTCTTTTACTGCTGCAGCTTCGCTCTTCGCCATGCCAATAATCCGTCACTAATCAGGTTTTCACAGTCGCACGGCAAGGCAAGAGCAAGTGTTATGCCAGAAGTGTCGGTGGTTGCGGAGAGAACGATAAAGTCAAAAGCACCCTCACCCCAGCCCTCTCCCGGAGGGAGAGGGGGCCGACCGAGGTGTCGGGCGTCAAACATCGACCTGAAAGACCGAGTCGATTATGGATTCACAGCAAAAACATCAGGTCGGCGTACTTCGCCAGCATCCCCCAATCAGTCCCCTCTCCCTCCGGGAGAGGGCTAGGGTGAGGGGCTTTTGATTGGTTCAGCGATCAATCAGGCGTAATAGTCGACCGCGCTGCTGCCGATCACGCTGGTGGTATTGGCAGCAATTTCGGCCGCGCTGACCGGGGCAATTTCTTCATCTGCAGAATCCAGACGACCACCGGCCGCGCTGGTGCGCCCGCTCTGCCCCTGCTGCGCCTGTTCCTGACCTTGCTGGCCCTGCCAACCACGGCTCTGGTCGGAGACATTTACGTCAACCTGGCCCATGCCCTGCTGCGTGAACATCTCGCGCAGGCGATGCATCTGGCTGTCGAGCGCTTCTCGCACGCTCGGATGCGCACTCATGAATGTCACTTGCGTCTGCTGATCCGGCACCAGATTCACGCGGATATCCAGGCGTCCCAGCTCGGCCGGTTGCAGCTGAATGTCCGCCGCCTTCAGATTGGCGCTGGACAGGTACATGACGCGGTTGACCACTTCTTCCGTCCAGCCGTTCTGATGCATGGCGATCGGTTGATTCACCGGCACGGCGTTCGCGGTTTTTGGTGTGGCAGCCTGCGTCAACGCAGCGAGACGGTTGGCGAAATCATCAACGCGGGTATCGCTGGTCGCAGTCTTGAGGTCTTTGAGGCCGTCATCGATCAGGCCGCTGAACGCTTTGTCGCCGCCCTGACTGGTGCTGTCCTTGTCGGCTTGCACGTCGAGCATGCTGGCCATGCCAGCGGCGAAGTTCTGCGCCGAGGTCAATTCGCCGTCAGCCTGAGTCTGTGCCGAGGTGGTTTTCGGTTGCGCCTGGCTGGCAGCGGAAATATGCCCGCCCTGCTCCATCGCCAAACGCACCGCCGGCATCGAATCGAGCGGATCGGCTGCCGGGTCGAAATCGCTATCGGTCGAGGCCGCCGGGTCTTTGACTGCTGGCAACACGGCGACCGCTGGTGTTTCGGCTTCAGGTTGCGCCGGTGCAGCGGCAACCGGGGCTGGCACCACAGGCGCAGCCACCGGTTGCACGGCAACAGCCAAGGCCGGATCAAGCGCAGGATCAGTCACGCTGGCGTCGGCAACCGGCGTTTGCGCAGGATCGGTAGTGTCATCGCTGGCAGCGGTGTCATCGGTCGCAGCGGATTTGTCAGCAGGCAAGGCATTGCCGCTATCGGCAACCGCCGGAGCCGGGGCGGCAGATTGATCCTTGGCGAGGTCTTTCTTGCCAGCGCTGTCAGCGGCTTTGTCGCGCGCGGTTTTCGCCGGGTTATCGGTGCTGACAACAGGCTTGTTCGCACCCTGATCGGCGAACACTTTGGCGAAGCTGGAGGCTTTATCTACAGGCTCTGCGGCCATCGCCGACGACTTGGCCGAAGCAGCTTGCGCCTTGGCCTGAGCGGCATTCTGAAGAAGGATATTGGGGGTCGCAGGCATGAAACGGTCTCCGCTGCACGGGGCTCGTAAGTACAGTTGAGAAAATTGATTGCAAGTGCCGGGCCAGTTTCGCCGAACGCTTGATAAAAGCGTCCGGCGGCCGGTTCAATGAGTATGCGTGTGCTGCCGTTCGCTTTCGTAAACCGGGCGAACGCCATCAAATTCGAGGCTGATTTCAGCGACCAGTTTGACGATTTCTGCGGGGCTTTTGTGTCTGGCGTCCGACTCCAGTGCCTGGCACAACTCGGCCAGGCGAACAGCGCCCATGTTGCTCGCGCTGCCCTTCAAGCTGTGAGCGACCTCCGACAGCTTTTCGGCATCGGCGGTCCCTTGCAGCTCCTGCAAGCGACTTTCGGAATCCGTCAGGAAGGTATCCAGCAAATCCGGATAGTTTTCCTCCATGACGTCACGCAAAGTATCGAGTACGTCGCGATCCACATGTGGGTCAGTCACTTGTTCACTCCTTGATCAAGAATTGCGCGGATTATGCCTGAACCTCCCAGAAAAACTCCACGCGGGCACTACGACCTTCGTCCGACCAACTGGCGTTACGCCCCAGTTGCCGCACCAGGCTGACCCCACGTCCCGACAAACGGACATTTTCCAGCGGCCGCTCCATCACCCGCTCCACGTCAAAACCCTTGCCGCTGTCTTCAACGCGAATCACCAGACAACCGCCCTGCTCTTGCGGCGTGACCTGCAAATGCACGCGCACGTAGCCGTCCTGCAATGCTTCCAGCCGCGTGTTGCGTTGTTCGTAATAACGCGCGAACCCCGCCGCATCGCGCTTGAGACTGGAATCGAGACCGAGCACGCCGTGTTCCAGCGCATTGGAATACAACTCGGCGAGCACGCTGTACAACGCGCCGCTCTGCCCGCGCAGGCCATGCACTTCCAGGAGCAACTGCAACAGGTACGGCAAAGGGTTGAAGCGCTTGAGCGTGGCACCGCGAAACTCGAAACTCACTGACCAATCGAGCGGGCATGACTGGCCGCTGTCGGAATACACCGGCGCCGTCGGCTTGAGCTGCGCCGGCGCAAGCAGGCTGACTTCAACCATGCTGACATCGTCGCGCGCCTCGCCACGAAAATCCCGCAGCGCCTGCTCGATGTCCTCGAACAACCGATCAGGCTCACGATTGGCGGCAAACACTTGCTGCAAGCGCTCGACACCGAACAGCTGATCATTGGCATCGCTGGTATCGATGACGCCGTCGGACAGTAGAAACACCCGATCATCGACGGCCATCGCATGCACTTCGGTGCTGTCATCAAAGGCCTGCGCGCTCAACACGCCGAGCGGTAAATGCCGCGCCTTCAACGGTACCCGCTCACCCGTCGCGAGCCGGTGCAGATAACCGTCGGGCATGCCGCCGTTCCACACTTCCACCGAGCGCCGCAGCGAACTCAGGCACAGCAACGTGGCGCAGCAGAACATGTCGACCGGCAGGATGCGTTTGAGCTTCGCGTTCATCTCGCGCAGGGTTTCCGCCAGGCCGTAACCCTTGGCGGTCATCCCGTAAAACACTTCGGCAAGCGGCATGGCGCCCACCGCTGCCGGCAACCCATGGCCGGTGAAATCGCCGAGCAGCACATGCATATCACCCGCCGGGGTGTACGCCGCCAACAGCAGGTCGCCGTTGAACAGCGCGTAAGGCGATTGCAGGTAGCGAATGTTCGGCGCGCTGAGACAACCGGAGTGCGCGACCTTGTCGAACACCGCTTTGGCCACGCGCTGCTCGTTGAGCAGGTAATCGTGGTGTTTGGCGATCAGGTCGCGTTGCTGCAACACGGTGTCTTGCAGGCGGCGCAAGCGATCCATCGCCTTGATTTTGGCGGCGAGGATGATCTGGTTGTAGGGCTTCGCCAGAAAGTCGTCGCCGCCGGCCTCCAGGCAACGCACCAGCGCTTCACTTTCGCTGAGCGAGGTCAGGAAGATGATCGGCACCAGCGTTTCGCCGGCCAGCAGTTTGATCTGCCGCGCCGCTTCGAAGCCGTCCATCACCGGCATCATCGCGTCCATCAGCACCAGTTGTGGCTGCTGCTGACGGAACAGTTCGACCGCTTCGGCACCGTTGGCGGCCGCCAGCACTTCGTGGCCCTGACGGCGGACGATGGTCGACAACAACAGGCGATCAGCGGCGCTGTCTTCGGCGATCAGAATGGTCAGCGGCTCTTGCGCCTGCATGGCCGTCACGTGATGTCGAAGAGTTTGTCGAAATTGGAGATGGCGAGGATTTTGCGCACGTCGGAGTTGGGGTTAACCACCCGGATGTCCGAATCATCACCGCCCGCGTGATCACGCAGGAGCAGCAGCATCCCGAGCGCGGAACTGTCCAGATAAGTGGTCTCTTTCAGATCCAGCTCGTAGGAGTTTGGCTCGGGGTCGACCCGTTCATAGGAATTGCGAAATTCCTGATGTTTGCCGAAATCGAATCGGCCTTTGACCGAGATTCTGAGCTTTTTCCCATCCGGTGAGACTTCTGCAACGACTGACATTGACTGGCTTCCTTGTCATTGACGAACGTGTACAAGGTTTAGCATCTGACTGACCTCGGGGCAAGAAACTAGCAACGTCAAAAGATCGCAGCCTTCGGCAGCTCCTACAGGGATCGCGTGTAGGAGCTGCCGAAGGCTGCGATCTTTTGATCTTCTAAAAGGGTTCATGCCGTGGCAGGCGCTGCGACAATTCGTCGAGCAATTTCTGCTCGCGTTTGTCTTCAAGCCGCTGGGCTTCTTCGCGGTAGCGCTGCACCAGTTTGCGCAAGCCTTCGACCTTGGCAAACGCCTGTTGCCAGGCCTCGCGCGCCTTATCGAGATTGTTCTGGTGCCAGTTCAGACTCTGCCGCTGCTGATCAACAGCCGTATCGAGTTGCGCCAGAAACCCCTGAAAACCCAGCAGCCACTGCCCGGTCACGCCGGTGCTGCCGCGCACGATCCACTGCTCGGAATAATCCAGACGAAAGGCATTAAGGTCGGCGAGTTTGCTTTCGGCCACCTTCACTTGGCCCTGAAAGTAACCGAGGCGCTGCACGGCGGTTTTCTCGGCTTTTTCAGCCATGTCCACCACCGGCGCCAGACGCGCGGCTCGACTGACGGCAGCCATGACCGGTTACCCGCCCGCCGCTGGGGCGAACAGGGTTTCCAGGTAGGCCTGGCTTTCGCCCATGTTGATTTTGTCGTTGAGCCCCTGACGCTGGTAGCGCACCAACTGCGGGTGCAGCGAGATCGCCAGATCGGTTTCGCGATCGCCACCGGCCACGTAAGCGCCGACGCTGATCAAGTCGCGGCTCTGCTGATAGCGCGACCACAACTGCTTGAAATACTGCGCACGCTGCATGTGCTCAACCGAGACCACGGCCGGCATCACCCGGCTGATCGACGCTTCGATATCGATGGCCGGGTAATGACCTTCCTCGGCCAGACGCCGCGACAACACGATGTGGCCGTCGAGCACGCCTCGCGCCGAGTCGGCAATCGGATCCTGCTGGTCATCGCCTTCGGACAACACGGTGTAGAACGCGGTAATCGAGCCACCGCCCTTCTCCGCATTACCGGCGCGCTCCACCAGTTTCGGCAACTTGGCGAACACCGATGGCGGATAACCCTTGGTCGCTGGCGGCTCGCCGATGGCCAGAGCGATTTCCCGCTGGGCCTGAGCGAAACGCGTCAGCGAATCCATTAGCAGCAGGACGTTCTTGCCCTTGTCGCGGAAATACTCGGCGATGCGCGTGCAGTACATCGCCGCGCGCAGACGCATCAGCGGCGCATCGTCCGCCGGAGAGGCGACGACCACCGAGCGCTTGAGACCTTCTTCACCGAGGCTGTGCTCGATGAATTCCTTAACTTCTCGACCGCGCTCACCGATCAGCCCGACGACGATAATGTCGGCCTCGGTAAAGCGCGTCATCATACCCAGCAGCACGGATTTACCAACGCCAGTACCGGCGAACAGACCGAGACGCTGACCACGCCCCACCGTCAGCAAACCGTTGATGCAACGAATGCCGACGTCCAGCGGCTCGCTGATCGGGTCACGGTTGAGCGGGTTGATCGTCGGGCCGTCCATCGGCACCCAGTCTTCGGCTTTCATGCCGCCCTTGCCGTCCAGCGCACGACCGGCGCCATCCAGCACGCGACCGAGCATGCTCATGCCCATCGGCAACCGACCGGTGTCGGCGAGCGGCACCACGCGGGCGCCCGGGGCGATGCCGGCGACACTGCCGACCGGCATCAGAAAGACTTTGCTACCGGAGAAACCCATGACTTCCGCTTCCACCTGCGAGGGGTGATAGCTGTCGTCGTTGATCACCAGGCAGCGCGTGCCCATGGCGGCACGCAGGCCTTCGGCTTCGAGGGTGAGGCCAACCATGCGCAGCAGGCGACCTTCGAGAATCGGCGCCCCGGCAATTTCGACGGCCTCGGCATAGCTGCCCAGGCGCTTGGCGAAACTGGTGCGTTCAAGGCGCATCGGGGGCGTCCGCAAGCGGCTCTTCAGCAGTGGCCGCCGGTTTTACGTCTTCGGGAATATCCAGGCTCAGATCCGCGTCTGCCGGGTGCAACGCCTGTTCGTGCAACTGATCGAACAGCTTGGCCATGACCTGACCGACGCGGGTTTCGATGCTCGCGTCGATGCGGCTGTGCGCGGTTTCGACCCGGCAACCGCCCGGCAGCAGCGCTTCGTCTTCAACGATGCGCCAGGTTTCTTCATGACGTTCGCGCAGGGCTTTGGCCTGCTCGAAGTCCTGCGGATTGACGTACAGACGCACATTGTCGACGCCCAGCGGCAACAGCTTGAGGGCGTCGCGCATGACGTGTTCGATCTGAGTCGAATCGATGGCCAGTTCGCGCTGGATCACCTGTTTGGTGATGTGTTGCACAAGGTCGACCAGCGACTTTTCGATCTGCGTATCCTGCTCGGCAATAGGCTCAAACAGGTTGGCCATCAACTGCTCAAGGCTGGCGAGTTTGGTGGCCAATGCGACTTCGGCTTCCTGACGCACTTTGAGAGTGGCGCTGTGGAAACCTTCCTTTTCGCCAATGGCGAAGCCCTCGTTGTAAGCCTCCTGACGGATGCTTTCGAGTTCTTCCAGGGTCAGTGGCTGGACTTCTTCCAGCGGCACTTCTTCCATTTCCGGCGGTTCAGGCTCGGGCTCTGGCTCGGGTTCCGGTTTTGGCGGGTCGAAGCTCGGCAGCGCCCAGGATTCGAAACCACGAACATCGCGGGCGCGGATCAGATCCGTCACAGACTCGTCATGCTTGTCCATGGGCTTAGATCATTTCCTCGCCGCCCTTGCCACCGAGGACGATTTCTCCGGCTTCGGCCATACGGCGGGCGATGGTGAGGATTTCTTTCTGTGCGGTTTCGACGTCGCTGACGCGCACCGGGCCCTTCGCTTCGAGGTCGTCGCGCAGCAATTCGGCGGCACGCTTGGACATGTTCTTGAAGATTTTTTCTTTGACGCCTTCGTCCGAACCCTTGAGGGCCAGCACCAGCACGTCGGAAGACACTTCGCGCAGCAACGCCTGAATGCCACGGTCGTCGACATCGGCGAGGTTGTTGAACACGAACATGAGGTCTTCGATCTGACCGGACAGGTCTTCGTCGACTTCGCGGATCGAGTCCATGAGCTGGCCTTCGATCGAGCTGTCGAGGAAGTTCATGATGTCCGCCGCACGCTTGATGCCACCCAGGGTGGTGCGCGAGGCATTCGAGTTGCCGGAGAACTGCTTCTCGAGAATCTGGTTCAGCTCTTTCAATGCCGCTGGCTGCACGGTGTTCAACGACGACACGCGCAGGATGATGTCCAGACGCACTTTGTGGTCGAAGTTGCCAAGCACTTCACCGGCCTGATCGGGGTCGAGGTAGGCGACCACGATCGCTTGAATCTGCGGGTGTTCGTAGCGGATCACGTCAGCAACGGCGCGCGGTTCCATCCACTTCAGGCTGTCGAGGCCGCTGGTGTTGCCACCGAGCAGGATGCGGTCGATCAGGCCGTTGGCCTTGTCTTCGCCCAATGCCTGGGTGAGCATTTTGCGCACGTAGTCGTCGGAGCCGACGCCGAGGCTGGTCTGGTCGCCGACGATGTCGACGAACTCGCTCATCACTTGTTCGACCTGCTCGCGATGGACGTTGCCCATCTGCGCCATGGCCACGCCGACCCGCTGAACCTCTTTCGGGCCCATGTGGCGCAACACTTGTGCGGCATCGGTCGAACCCAGGGACAGCAGCAGAATCGCGGCTTTGTCGACCTTGTTCAGTTTGACGCTGGCGGCTCGGTTATCACTCATCTGCGTTAATCCACTCTTTCACGACCTGGGCCACGCGACCCGGGTCTTCTGCCACCAGACTCTTGATTGCATTCAACTGCGCGTCATAACCCTCGCTCGGGCTAGGCAGCAGAATGGATTGCGGACCACCGAGGCTGACGCGATCGTTGGCCAGTTCGCCATCCAGACCGCCCATGCCACCGAGCTCGACATCACTGCCCAGCGCCAGCTCTTTGCTGCGGCCGCCGTTGGTGATGTTGTTGAGCACCGGACGCAGCACGCCGAACACCAGCACGAGGATGAACAACACACCCAGCACTTGTTTGACGATGTCCCAGAACCACGGCTGAGAGTAGAACGGAATGTCGGCAATCACTTCACCGCGTTCAGCGGAGAACGGCATGTTGATCACGCTGACGCTGTCGCCACGGCTGGCGTCGAAACCGACGGCGTCCTGCACCAGACGGGTGAAGCGCGCCAATTCGTCGGCGGTCCACGGCGCGCGGGTGGTTTCACCGTTGGCCGCGTTGACCTTGACCTGATCGTCGACCACCACCGACACCGACAGACGATTCAGGCGACCCTGCTGCTGTTTGGTGTGGCTGATCGAACGGTCGAGCTCGAAGTTCTTGGTGGATTGTTGACGCTTGTCTGCCGGGTACGGCGCGAGCATTGGCTGGCCGGTGGCCGGATCCATGATCTGCTGACCGTTGGCATCCACCAGTGGCTGACCCGGTTGCACCATGGCAGCCGGCGCGGCGGCATTGGCGGTGGTCTGCGGTGCCGAGGCTGGCGACGGCGGCTGGTTGCTCAAGGCACCCGGCACACCTTGCGGGCCATTGCTGGCGGTGCGTTGTTCGTTGACCGACTGCTCGCTGCGCAACGCCGGTTGATCCGGGTTGAACTGCTCGGCGGTGGATTCGACGGCATTGAAATCGATATCGGCCGAGACTTCAGCCTTGTAGCGATCGTTGCCCAACACCGGTTGCAGAATGTTGTGTACGCGCTGGGTGAGCATGCTTTCCATGCGGCGGCTGTAATCGAACTGCTTGCCGGCCATGGTCATTTCGGAGTTTTCCGCCTGATCCGAGAGCAAGGTGCCCTTCTGGTCGACGACGGTGATCTGCGATTTGCTCAACTCGGGAACGGAAGTCGCGACCAGGTTGATGATCGCAATCACCTGACCCGGCTCCAGCGAACGACCGGAGTACAGCTCAACCAGAACCGAAGCGCTTGGCTTGCGTTCATCACGGACGAACACCGAGCTTTTCGGAATCGCCAGGTGCACGCGGGCACCCTTGACGTTGTTCAGGCTGGAAATGGTGCGTGCCAGTTCGCCTTCGAGGCCGCGACGATAACGGGTCGCTTCCATGAACTGGCTGGTGCCCAGACCCTGTTCCTTGTCGAGGATTTCGAAACCGATATTGCCGTCGCTGGGAGTGACACCAGCGGCAGCGAGTTTCATCCGCGCACGGGACAAGTCTTCGGCTTTGACCAGCAAGGCGCCGGAGTTCGGTTCGACGTTGTAAGGAATGTCAGCGGCGGCCAGGGTGTCCATGACCTGCTTGGCGTCCATGCCGGCAAGGCTGCCGTACAACGGACGATAATCCGGCTGCTGCGACCACAGCACCACGGCAAAGCCAATCGCCACGCTCGCTGCCAGGCCGACCAACAGGCCCACCTGACGCAGCATGGTCATCTCGGAGAGGTTTTCCAGGAAGGACAAGCCGAACAACGGCGGTTTGCCGTCTATCGGGGTGGCCTTGGCCGGAACGTTATCGGCGACTGCTTCTGCCATGACTCAATCTCGTCCTTAAACCGGCATCTGCATGATGTCTTGATACGCCTGAACCAGTTTGTTGCGCACCTGGGTCAGAGCCTGGAACGACACGCTGGCTTTTTGCGAAGCGATCATCACGTCAGTCAGGTCGACGCCGGTCTTGCCGACTTCGAAAGCATTGGCCAACTGAGTGGACGCCTGCTGGGTATCGCTGACTTTGTTGATGGCCTGACCGAGCATGTCGGAAAAGCTGCTGCCCGCCATTTCCGGCACGGCGGAAGTGGTCTTCGGCGAAGACATGGCGTCCATTTTCATGGCCTTCATGTCCATCATCAACCGATTAAATTCAATACCTTGGCTCATGGTCTACTCTCTTGGGCGGCCCGCAATTTTTTGACACTCACTCGGCGGGTACACAGGTATTAGCAACAAGGGTGCCAGCTCATGGACACCCTTTTCAGAAAAGCTATTTCACAGCATTGCGCGGGATCAAGTGGCGAACAGATAACCTTCGACATCCATCCCGGCATCACGCATTTGCGCCAGTTTGTAGCGCAGGGTGCGTGGGCTGATGCCGAGCTTTTCCGCCGCCTCTTTGCGCCGGCCACGCTCGCTGCGCAGGGTGTCGATGATCATCTGAAACTCCCGGCGGCGCAGGTCATCGCCCAAGGCACCGGCGGAATCCGCCTCGATCTCGACTTCACGAATCACCGGCGCAGCGGGCGCTGGCGTCGGCAATGTGGCAAACATCACCGGCCCGGACAGGCAGAAATCCTGCGGCTGAATCAAACCGCCCTGCTGCAGAATCAAGGCGCGCTGAATGGCGTTATCCAGCTCACGGACATTGCCCGGCCACGGGTACCCGGTCAGGCACGCCTGTGCCTCGGGCGAGAGTTTTGCCGCCGCGTGCTTCATTTTATTGACGTGTTTGGCCAGCAGACGCTCGGCCAGCGGCAGGATGTCGGCGGTGCGCTCGCGCAACGGCCGCCAGGCCAACGGAAAAACCGACAGCCGATAGAACAAGTCTTCACGGAAACGCCCCGCCGCCACTTCACCGGCCAGATCACGGTTAGTGGTCGCGACCACACGAATATCCAGAGTGATCGGCTTGCGCGCGCCAACCCGCTCGACTTCGCGCTCTTGCAGGACGCGCAGCAGTTTGGCTTGCAGGCCCAGCGGCATTTCGGAAATTTCGTCGAGCAGAATGGTGCCGCCGTCCGCCTGTTCAAACTTGCCGGCCTGAGCAGCAATGGCGCCGGTGAACGAGCCTTTCTCGTGCCCGAATAATGTCGCTTCGAGCATGTTGTCCGGAATCGCCGCGCAGTTGATCGCAATAAACGGTTGATTGGCGCGATGGGATTGCTGGTGAATGTAGCGCGCCAGCACTTCCTTGCCGGTGCCGGACTCGCCGGAGATCAGCACCGTGGAATCGCTGCGGGCGACGCGTGCCGCCAATTCAAGAAGCTGGGCGCTGGCCGGCTCGACCGCAATCGGCCCTTCGCTTTCGCACGCGCCGAGGTTGCCCAGCGCATGCCGCGCCACCAGATCGAGCAAGGCCTTGGGTTCAAACGGTTTGACCAGATAATCCGCCGCGCCCTGACGCATCGCATCGACTGCGCGCTCAACTGCGCCGTGCGCAGTCATCAGCAACACCGGCAATTGCGGCTGGCGCGAGCGCAGCAGCGCGAGCAACTGATGACCATCCATGCCGGGCATATTGACGTCGCTGACCACCAGATTGAACGCTTCACGCGCCACCGCCGTCAACGCTTCTTCCGCGCTGCCAACCGCATGAAAATCATGCCCGGCCAGCAACAGCGTGTCGGCCAGCGCCTCGCGCAACGAGCGGTCGTCCTCGACCAGCAAAACCTTGATGCCCATGGCGATCACTCAGCTCCTTGTACAGCGGAAAACAGCGGCAGGATCACCTGCGCGCACGTGCCGCGCCCGACTCGCGAACGCAGCAGCAATTCTCCCTGATGCGCACGGGCGACCGCTTTGACCACGGTCAGGCCGAGGCCAGTGCCGGTCACTTTAGTGGTGAAAAAAGGTTCGCCGAGACGCGCCAGAACAGCGGGTTCGATGCCGCTGCCGCTGTCACTGACGCTGATGCGCAACGTGTTGTCGCGGGCGTAGCAATGCACTTTCAGGCGCACGTCACCGGGACTGGCCTGAATGGCGTTTTCGATCAAATTCAGCAGCGCGCCGACCAGCGTGTCGCGGTTGCACAGCAACTCGCCGGCATGACTGTCGCACTGCCAGCGGATCGGCAGATCCTGCACATGGGTCAGCGCGGCGGCTTGCAGCGCTTGCATCAGGGCATTCGGCGTCAGGCGATCGGTCAGCGGCAGCTCGCCACGGGCGAACACCAGCATGTCGCGCACTTGGTGCTCCAGCTCGTGCAGGCGTTCTTTCAGGCGCCCGGCGAAACGTTGTTGAGTGGCGACCGGCAATTCCTGCTCAGTCAAATGACTGGCGTACAGCAAAGCCGCAGACAACGGCGTACGGATCTGATGGGCCAGCGAAGCGACCATGCGTCCCAACGAGGACAGACGCTCGTGGCGCGCCAGTTGATCTTGCAGATGACGGGTTTCCGTCAAATCGTTGAGCAGCACCAATTGCCCCGGCTCGGCATCCAGCGAGCGGGTGGCAATCGACAAGCGTCGACCGTTTTTCAGAGAGATTTCATGGCCATCGTCTTCACGCGGCGCGAAGCAGCGGGCGATGACGTGGCGCCACAATTCGCCTTCCAGCGGCAGGCCGAGCAACTCGATCGCGGCCGGATTGGCTTCGACGACAATGCCATGACCATCAATGACGATGACGCCACCGGGCAACAGATCGAGGAGGTTTTGCAGACGGTTGGCCAGGCGTTCTTTTTCCGCCAGTTCCTGCATGCGCTGGGCGCTGACCACGGCCAGTTCACCCTTGAGCTCGGTGACCCGCGCTTCAAGCATGCTGTAAGAGTCGGTCAGTTGGCTCGACATCTGATTGAACAGCGCGAACGACTGCTCAAGACCCTGCCGGCTGGCCTGCTCTACGGACGAGGATGATGCCTCGGATCGGGAGGCAGAAGAGATCGGGGCGGCGTGGGGCATTGTGGTCTCTCGCGTGGCTGACCGTCAGTTAAACGGAACGTTGCGAGGGATGTAGCAATACCCGTGCCTAAAAAAAACTGCTTATAAATGAAGCAGTTGAAAAACAGGCGTCAATCCTCCGCCTGTTCGTCTCCGTCGCGGCGGCTCATGCCGTACTTGCGCATCTTCTCCACCAGCGTGGTGCGGCGAATACGCAGACGCTCGGCCGCACGCGCCACGATGCCATTGGCGTCGTCCAGCGCTTGCTGAATAAGGCCTTGTTCGAGACCACCGAGGTAGTCCTTCAGATCCAGGCCTTCCGGCGGCAGCAAGGCGTTGGCGGTGAAGTCCGGGGTATGACCGTTGATGGCCACGCGCTCTTCGAGATCACTGCGCAGGCTGTCGACCAGTTGCTCGTCTTCGTCGTCGACGTAGCGGAATTTCTTCGGCAACTCGACCACGCCGATCACCCCGTACGGGTGCATGATCGCCATGCGCTCAACCAGGTTAGCCAACTCGCGGACGTTGCCCGGCCAGCCGTGACGGCACAGCGACATGATCGCCGCCGAGTTGAAACGGATCGAGCCGCGCTTTTCGTGTTCCATGCGCGAGATCAGTTCGTTCATCAGCAGCGGGATGTCTTCAACGCGCTCACGCAGCGGCGCCATCTCGATCGGGAACACGTTGAGGCGATAGTAGAGATCTTCGCGGAAGGTGCCGATCTCGATCATGCTTTCGAGATTCTTGTGGGTCGCGGCGATGATGCGCACGTCGACGCTCTGGGTCTTGTTGCTGCCCACGCGTTCGAAGGTGCGTTCCTGCAGGACGCGCAGCAGTTTGACCTGCATCGGCAGCGGCATGTCGCCGATTTCGTCGAGGAACAGCGTACCGCCGTTGGCCAGTTCGAAACGGCCGGCACGGCTGGTGATCGCGCCGGTGAAGGCGCCCTTCTCGTGGCCGAACAATTCGCTTTCGAGCAGCTCTGCCGGGATCGCCCCGCAGTTGACCGGCACAAACGGTGCGTCGCGACGCTTGGAATGGTAATGCAGGTTACGCGCGACCACTTCCTTGCCAGTGCCGGACTCGCCAAGGATCAGCACGCTGGCGTCGGTATCGGCGACTTGCTGCATCATCTGGCGCACGTGCTGAATCGCACGGCTGGTGCCGACGAGGCTGCGGAACAGGTTGGGTTCGCGATGGCGACCGCGCTCACGGGCCTGGTCGTACATCTCGCGATAGACCTGGGCACGGTGCAGGGAGTCGAGCAATTTGCTGTAGCTCGGCGGCATTTCCAGGGTCGACAACACCCGGCGGCGCTGGTCTTCGGGCAAGTCGACGGAAGAATTATCGCCCATCAGCAAGACGGGAAGGAACTCATCCCAGCTTGAGAGTGTCTTTAACAAGCCCAAAAGCGCGCCAGGAGCATTAACCGTCCCGATCAGTACGCAAATGACTTCACGACTAGACGACAAAGAGCCGACTGCCTGCTGCCAGTCATGGCTGCCGCAGGGTAAATTTTCTTCGCCGAGAAAATTTAAAATCACCGCCAGGTCGCGGCGGCGGACGCTATCGTCATCGATCAGCAGAATTTTGGTTTCACGCCACATGCAATAGCAACTTCCCTGGTCAACTCAATGCCCGAAAATGGGGGCAAGCGAGACGCTTGCAGGACACTCTGTGCCTGTAGACGCCCGAAATCTGAAAACAGCCACTAGTTAAGTCAAAAAACCGTGCACAGTCAAATTTATGGCGCACATCTCTGGATTAACTGAAGGTTAATTAACCAAACAGATGGTAAACCTTTGCCGCGTTCCGCGCTTGGGTGATCTGCGACATCTCATCGACTATCGCCTGGCGTTCGCCCATGGCCACTTCAAGCAGCTGCCGGTAAACGTGCAGCAACTCTTCCAGATTATCGCGCAATGCATCTTCGTCCAGCGAAGCTTCCGCCATGACGTCTTCCATGCAGGCGCGACATGCCAGATCCAGCTCGCCAATGGCTTCCCAGTTACGATCAGCCAGCGCACTGACCAGTGCTTGACGAGTGTCGGCGATTCGCTGCAATACAAGACTCATGACGATCTCCTTCAGAACTGCGGAGCAGGCGTAGGTGCGATGGCATCCCAGCCTTCTTTTACCGTGCTCAGCAGGCCTGCAACCTCATCGAGAATGCGCGGATCACTGCTGATGTTCGCCTCGGCGAGGCGCTTCATCATGTAGATATACAGGCCGTCCAGATCCGCCAGCGTATCAGCGCTGTTTTCCAGATCCAGACCTTCGCGCAAGCCACTGACGATGCCGATGGCTTTGCCGATCGAAGTGCATTTGCCCGGAATGTCCTTGCGTTCGATGGCACCTTTCGCCTGCGCGATACGGGCCAGTCCGCCTTCCATCAACATTTGCACCAGACGGTGCGGGCTCGCTTCAGACGTTTGGGCGTGCGCGCCGACTTTTTGGTACTGCCGAAGGGCTAACATCGGATTCATGTTCTACCTCATTGCCACAATGACTCGTATAACCAATGTATCGCCAACGAGTCTGAAAACTTTAGATGAAAAGACAAAAACCCGGCGCACGCCGATAAAGCGTAGCCGGGTTTTTGTCGTTCTTACCTGTTACTTCGCGGATTGCTGAGCATTGAGCGAGCTGAAGAACGACGTGATGTTGCTCGCCGTTGCTTTCATCTGCCCGACCAACAGATCCATCGCGTTGTATTTTGCGGTCAGCGTTGCCGTCAGGCTGGTGACATGCAAATCCAGCGCCGTCTGCTGCTTTTGCAGGCTAGACGAGAGGTTGGTCAGGTTGGAGCTGCGCTGATCGAGCAGGCCGCCGGTCTTGACGTACGGGTCGACCGCACTGCTCATGCGCGCCAACAGACCGTTAGTGGCATTGGTGCCGGAGAACATCTGCTGAACCTGACCAGCCATGCCCGGTGTGTCCATTCGTTTGTTGAACACAGCGGTGTCGAGTGCCAGCAGACCGGTTTTGCTGTCGGTCATTACGCCCAACTGCGACAACACCGTCAGTTGCGCACTCGGGCCAGATTCGGTCAACTGCTCACGAATGTCAGCCATCAGCGAGCGCGGCAGCGAGTCACCGGTGAACGCTGCGGAAACGGTCAGATTACCGTCCGCATCCGGTGTTGCCTTGGACAGCGTGTCGATGGCCTTTTTCAAGGTGTTGTAGGAATCGACGAACGTCTGAAGCGAAGTCTGGATTCCGGTGGTGTTGGTGGCAACCGTCACAACGGTCGGTGTGTCACCAGTGCTCATGGACGCAAGGTTCAGCGTCAGACCACTGATTGCACCCGTCACCGTGTTGCTTTTGCTGGTCACGGCCAATCCATCGATGGTGATGGCGGCGTCTTTGGCGACACCGTTGACGGATCCGGCATCGCCCGCCGCCGGTGTTCCACCCATGACTTTAGTGCCGTCAATCTCAAGGCCGGCGATACCGCTGACGCTGAGGTCGGAACCTGCGCCGGTCTTGTTGGAGCTGATCACCAGACGCGAAGCGCCGGAGCTGTCGGTCACGATGTTGGCAGAAATACCGTTGCTCGCCTGCGCGGTGTTGATCGCGTCGCGAGTGCTTTGCAGCGTGGCATTGGCCGGAATCGTCACAGGATAATCAGTGCCATTCTGACTGATTTTCAGAGTACCACTCGGAATGGCACTGGTCGTACCGCCAGCGAAAGAGGCACTGGCTACTTTCGAACCGGTGGCCAGACTCTTCACGACAACGTTGTAGGTTCCCGGCACAGCGGTGCTGTCGGACGTAACGCCTAAAACGGTCGGGGTACCGGAGGTCGCAGTAAAACCGGCAAACGCAGGGCTCGACGCTTTGTTGAGGTCGGTCATCGATTTCTGAAACGCCGCCAGCGCGCTTTTCAGCGAACCGACACCGGAAATCTTCAGCGAGTTGGTTTTCGTCTGAGTGTCGATCTGCGTCTGCTTGGCAGACTTGTCGGCGTTAACCAGCGCGGTAACGATCGCGCCGATGTCCAGGCCGGAACCCAGTCCGGAACCCGGTAAAATTGGACTTGCCATGTGCATCTCCCTTCAGATTGTTGCCATTCTTTTGACCGCTACCGGCATCTTGAGAACGAACAAACACGATTCATGCCAGCTATCAGACCTTGGCGTCGAACAACACGTGACTGGCGTTGGCCAGGCTGTCTGCGAGCTTTAGAGCTTCGGCGGAGGGAATCTGTCGAACGACTTCACCCGTCTCGCTTGCGATCACTTTGACGATAACCTTTCCAGAATGCTCATCGATCGAGAACTCCAGATTGCGCTTGATCGACTGGACGAACTTTTCGATCTCCTGCACCGCCAGCTTCAACTTGGCATCGTCCGTATCCTGGCTTTTGTCAGCGACCGGAGCGTCAGCCTTGGCAACCTTTGGCGTCTCTGACGGCTTGTCAGGCACCGGGGCCACGGGCTTCGGAGCCGGATAAGACACGCTAAGCTTTACGCTCATGTCCATGCCCATCACCTCTTAACGTAAAAAAGCGAGAGAGCACGACAAGCGCACTCCCCCGCTTAAACTCGATCCGGAATTACTGAAGCAGCTTCAGTACAGCGGAAGGCAGTTGGTTGGCTTGAGCCAGTACGGAAGTCGAAGCTTGCTGCAGAGTTTGCTGCTTGGTCAGGTTAGCAGTTTCTGCGGCGAAGTCGGTGTCCTGTACACGACCCTGAGCAGCGGTGGTGTTTTCAGTGATGTTCTGCAGGTTGGAGATGGTGCTGGTCAGACGGTTTTGCGAAGCACCCAGGTTTGCACGGGTTGCACCGATCGAAGCGATAGCAGCGTCGATTGCGGTGATCGCGTTGTCGATGTTCACCGAAGCGGAACCAGCGGCAGTACCCGAAGTACCGGTCAGAGCCAGAGCACCGCTGTTTACGGACAGGCTGGTTGCGTCGAACTTGCCAGTCAGTACCAGGTCGATGTGGTTAGCCGAACCGGTGTTCGCGCCCACTTGCAGGGTCACAGTACCAGCCGTACCGTCCAGCAGGTTTTTGCCGTTCAGGTTGGTCGAAGCCGAGATACGGGTGATCTCGTCGGACATCTGAGCGAATTCGGAGTTGGTAGCGGTCTGGTCAGCAGTGCCGTTGGTACCGTTACGTGCTTTAACAGCCAGTTCACGCATACGCTGCAGGATGTCGGTAGTTGCTTGCAGAGCGCCTTCAGCGGTCTGAGCTACGGAGATACCGTCGTTGGCGTTCTGGATCGCCTGAGTGTTACCACGGATCTGCGAGGACATACGGTTGGAGATCTGCAGGCCAGCGGCGTCATCTTTAGCGCTGTTGATTTTCAGGCCGGAAGACAGACGTTGCATCGAAGTCGACAGAGCGTCGGAAGCGCGGTTCAGGTTTTTCTGAACGTTCAACGATGTGGTGTTGGTGTTTACTGTTAAAGCCATGACGAATTCCTCGTTGGTTGGGTACTGCGGCTTCCGGCCCTGGCAACCGCCGGGTATGGCCTAGAGAACCTTCGTAATAGTTATCGTCGGGTTTGCAGGTTGCTTGAGGGCTTTTTGAAAAAAATTTGCCATCACCCTGCCACCCCCGAGAAAACAAGGGCTTAGCCGCGCCCCGCCCACGAAAAAATGACGTCATAAAATCGACTGCCGCGCAAAGCAGCGGGCCAGTGCCGTTGGTCGCCTTCAGCGCTGCGTGCTTTGTAGCAGTTCGATCAGTTCATACTCCATGAAATCAGCGAGGCCCAACCAGTCCTGACGCTCCTGGCATTCGAGGATTTGCGTCAGCAAGGTCGCCCAGGCTTGCTGGACATCGGTCGATGCCGACATGAGCGCCTGCTGCGCGCCTCCGAACACGTCAACCATGACCAGCGCGGCCTCGACATCACGGCCCAGACGAAACAGTCCGGCGCACTGGCGGCATTCGTCCATGCATTTCTCGATCGCTGTCATTGCACGAACTCCGGATCGAACTGCGTGCCGGCAATCAAGGCGCCCGCGCGGCTGCTGTTATAGAACTGCACGTGCGGATGCGCGGCGATGTAGCGTTCCAGCACACACAGATAACCGCGAAAGTTGAGCTGCGTGGCGACGCGCTGGCCATTCCCGTCCAGCACCCAGTGTCGTGCCTGACTCACGCCCGGACCGAGATCGCCGTCGTTCCAGCCCGCATGGGTTTTGTTCATCGGGAAGGCGAAATCGGCACCGAACAGCGTGATGCGCTGCGCGCCCATCTTCACCGCCAGATCCACCGCCGGATGGATCACACTGCCGCCAACGTGCAGCAGCGCCCTTGGATGTTTTTCACGCAGACCGGCATACACCGGACTGGCGGAATAACCACCATAGCGCTTGCCCTTCCAGGCCTTCAGCAACTCGGGATCGCTCATTGGTAGATAAACAAGGGGAATGCCGTCGGACTCTTCAAACGGCAAATGTCGAAAGCCAATGCGCTGATCGATGCTCACCACCATGTCCGGGGCGATTCCGTGTTCACGCAGAGGTCGATAGGCAGTGTCGACGGCAATGAACAGCGGACGAACGGCCTGCTGACGGATCACCGCCAACCGTTCGAAATGGCTCTCCAGCGTCGGCCCGGTGCCGATCACGAACACCTCTCGACCGGCGCAGGTATTGAACAATTGCGCCACATCATCATCGCCGAGCAGCACCGGCAAGCAATCTTGCAAGCGCTGCTGAATGACAGGCGACTGAGGATCGAATTCGCGATTGTTAAAGCTCAGGTGCACCTCGCTGACCAGCCGATCACGGATCTTCGCGTTGAAGTCATCGGCCAGCAGCATCTCGGCTGGCAAGGCAAAAAACGGCGTGCAGATATCGGAAAGATCGCCTGCATAAAACAGCTCCACGCGCGGATCTTCCAGCCACTGGCGTTGATCAAGCAGTTGCAGCACCAGCGCAAACAACGCGCCATTAAGGATGTGCACGTACAAGCGATCAAGGTTTTTGCGCTCCAGTAACACGCCCGGCAGATCGCCGAGGCCGGTGCCGTAGACGTGCAGTTGGGCTTTGTCCGGAAGACTGGCGGCCTGAATCCGCGCCTCATGCGTGCGGTCATGACGACTGGTGAGCTGGATGCCGTTGACGCTCAGTGTCGAACCCAGCCCTTGCGTCAGCTCAGCCTCAATGGCCGAACTGTCCTCAGCCATCAAGCGCTCGCACAGCGCCGGCCAGCGTCGTTGCAGGACTTCGGCATTGGCCTGGAAAAACTCGCTCATGACGCCTCGCACTCCGTTTCAGGCAAAAAAATAGCGCTCAAGGTTAACCCTTGAGCGCTATTTTTGTATCGGCCGTTGTGTGGCTCAAGGACGATAAATAATCGCCGAGCCCCACGACAGACCCACACCGAAACCGCTGAGCGCGATGCGCTGCCAGTCGGAATCGATCACGTGTTTTTCCAGCAGCAGCGGAATGCTCGACGACACGGTGTTGCCGGTCTCGACCATGTCCTTGATGAACTTCTCCGGCTCGCCTTCGAAGCGTCGCGCCACGGCATCAACGATCGCCGCACTGCCCTGGTGAATGCAGAACGCGTCGATGTCATCAGCCTTGAGGCCAGAATCGTCGAGCAGCTCGTGCAAGTGCGCCGGGACTTTCAGCAACGCAAAGTTGAATACCTGACGACCGTTCATGAAGAACACGCCATCGGTGACTTTCAGGTGCGGCGCGCCGGAACCGTCGGTGCCGAACTTGGCCTTGCCCAGCGCCCAGGTCGGATCTTCGCCCATCCACGTGGCGGTGGCGGCATCGCCAAACAGCATGGTGGTGTTGCGGTCTTCCGGGTCGACGATTTTCGAGTACGGATCAGCGGTGATCAGCAGACCGTTCTTCAGGCCGGCGGCTTCCATAAAGCCCTTGATCGCGTAGATGCCGTAGACGTAACCGGAGCAACCCAGGGAAATATCGAACGCAGCGACATTGGTCGGCAGGCCGAGTTTGTCCTGGACGATCGCGGCAGTGTGCGGCAGGCCTTCTTCGTCACCGTTCTGGGTGACGACAATCAGCGCGTCGATCGATTCACGCTTCAGTTCAGGGTTGCTGGCAAACAGCGCATTGGCTGCTTCCACACACAGATCCGAGGTTTCTTGATCAGCGTCTTTGCGCGGCAGAAACGCCGAACCGATTTTGCCAAGGATGAATTCTTCATCCTTTTCGAATTTTGCACCTTGTGCGTAATTGTCCACGCCGGCTACAGGAACGTAGCTCGCAATGCTTTTTATGCCAATCATTACGGCTTCCCAATAAAAAACAGCCCAAGACCACCGCTCGCAAGGATTTCGAGGGGCGCTGACAAACAGAAAACGGCCGCCACAACGGGCAGCCACGGGGAGCGCAAAGGGCTATCACTGCCACCGATAACGGGCCAGGCGCCATCTCACCGATTAATACAATACAGTGAAGATGCGCGTTATGACTCGCAAGTCACGATAAATGCCGAATCGATTGCAGATCGGTCTATTCGATCAGCGACCAGTCCAGCGGCGTACCGCGCTTGATCGGCGTGCGCGCGCAGCGGCCGAGAACGGCGTCGGTGTGCTTGGGCGGCAGACCGAGACCCGGACGAATGGCGCGCAGATTGGCGGTGGTGAAAGGCTCACCAGCGGCCATATCAGCGGTGACGTACAGCGAACGGCGATAGACCACCGACTTGCGCTCGGCCTCGGTCACGCCGTAATGCACCTGACCGAGCGCCTGCCAGGCGCGTTCGGTTTCCACCACCAGACTGGCCATCTCCGCCGGTTCCAGCGAGAAACTGGCGTCGACGCCACCGGCCGCGCGGTCGAGGGTGAAATGTTTTTCCACCACCGTCGCGCCCAGCGCCACCGCCGCCACCGATACGCCAACGCCCATCGAATGATCAGACAGCCCCACTTCGCAGCCGAACAATTCCCGCAGATGTGGAATCGTGCGCACGTGGCTGTTTGCCGGTGTCGCCGGATAGGTGCTGGTGCATTTGAGCAGCACCAGATCCTTGCACCCCGCCTCACGGGCGGCGCGCACGGTTTCGTCGAGTTCGGCGATGCTCGCCATGCCGGTGGAGATGATCAGCGGTTTGCCGGTGGCCGCGACGCGACGGATCAGCGGCAAATCGGTGTTCTCGAAACTGGCGATCTTGTAGGCCGGTACGTCGAGGCTTTCGAGAAAATCCACAGCGCTGTCGTCGAACGGTGTCGAGAACGCGAGCATGCCCAGCTCTTTCGCCCGAGCGAAAATCGGCGCGTGCCATTCCCATGGCGTATGCGCCTTCTCATACAGGTCATACAAAGACGTGCCGGCCCAGAGGCTGCCCGGATCCTTGATGAAAAACTCACCCTCGGCGATATCCAGCGTCATGGTTTCGGCGGTGTAGGTTTGCAGCTTCAAGG
The DNA here is from genome assembly GCF_902706155.1 of Pseudomonas sp. 18058. Lineage (NCBI taxonomy): Bacteria > Pseudomonadati > Pseudomonadota > Gammaproteobacteria > Pseudomonadales > Pseudomonadaceae > Pseudomonas > Pseudomonas sp. 18058. Next base: position 59,412 of record NZ_CACSJY010000013.1, on the reverse strand, counting down.
CATGCGCGCCAGCCTTCGCCGCCGCTTCGACGATTTGCAGGGCCACGTCCAGCGACTGGTTATGGTTGCCGCTCATCTCGGCGATGATGAACGGCGGCGCGTCGGCACCGATCAGGCGATCGCCAATCTTGAAATCAGGCATGCGGGTGTTCCTTCAAGACACGGGTGAACGCACAGGCACTTTGCAGATACCCGGCGTCACGAAAGACATTCAATGACGGGCGATTGGCAGGCGAAACCTGCGCGGTGATGGCAGTCAGTTGCGGCCAGTGCGCCGTGACGAATGCCTCACCGCGAGCGAGCAGCGCCCTGCCCCAACCGAGGCCCAGACGCTGTTCAAACAGATACAGCGAAACTTCGGCGTCAAAACCACGCAAGTCATAACGCAACACGCCGACCGGGCCGTCATCGCCTTCGGCAATCAACAGCAGTCGCTGCGGATTGCGCAGGCTCGCGCTCAACCAGTGTTGATGCTGCTCGCGGTCGATCACATCGGTTTTCTGCGACCAGCGTCGCACCGCCTCGGCATTGCGCCCGTCGAACAACAACTGCGCATCGTCCAGCGTCGCCGGGCGCAGTTTCAGCACCGCGCCAGCCAACGCTGCCGCTACGCGCAACGCACCACGACCGTCGACCAGTTGCCGCGAGCGCTCGGCCAGACTTTGCCGCAAATAGTGGTTGCCGACGACAAAACCGATCGCGTCGCGCAACTGCTCGACACTGACCTGCTCACGGGCGCCCATGAACACATGCGCACCCGCCGCCGCCATGACTTCGCCGTTGACCTGCTGATTGTTCGACACCGCAATGCAAATCGTCGGCAAGCCGAGCGCCGCGCGCTCCCAACTGGTGCCGCCACCAGCGCCAATAAACAAATCGGCTGCAAGCATGCGCTGATGAAAATCGCTGACAAAACTGTGCAGGCGCCAGTGCGGCCGCGTCTCGGCCAGCGCCTGCATTTGCGCCCACGCCGGGTTGTCGGCGCCGGCGACAAAATCCACTTCAAGCTCGGCAAAATCGGCCAGCGCCAACATCGCGTGATGAGTCTGGCGAGCGGCATCGAAACCGCCAAAATTCACCAGCAGTCGCTGCGCCTGCGGCTTGATCTCGATGGCCGGGGCATTGAATTCCTCGCGCAACATCGCATAGCGCGGGCCGAGCAACGTGCGGCAATTGGCAGGCAGCAGCGGCTGATAATTTTCGCTGAGGCCGGACAAATTCTGATTGAGCAACAGGTCGACGCTGTAGCGCCGCGTGGCCAGATCATCGACCGCGGCAATGCGTGGCGCCCAGCGCCGGGCAGCGGTTTGCCAGTGATGATCAAGACCGTAATGGTCGGCGATGATCCAGTCGAACGCGGCGTGGCCAACCAGCAGCTGCGCCAGCGCGTCGATGTCCGCCTGCCACGGCAACATCGCTTCGATGGCTTGCTGCGGGTCTTCATCGGGATAGCGTTCAGGCAGCGCGAAGGTCTCGAAACCCTCGGCGCTCAGCGCATCGAGCCGATGCCCCGGCAAGCGCCGACAGGCAAACGCGACGTGGCTGCCTTGCCCGCGCAGCACCCGCGCCAGCGTCAGGCAACGGGCGATGTGGCCGCTGCCGATGGTCGGCGAGGCGTCGGCACGGATCAGCACTCTCACGATAATTCTCCGCCAGCCTTCAGCGCGGCATACAGGTATTCGGCGCGTTTCCAGTCGTCCAGCGTGTCGATGTCCTGCACCAGATGTCGGGGCAAAATCACCGGCAGACTGGTGGGCGAATAGATCACTTCGCCGCGCAACCAGGCATCGCTGCGGCCCCAATAAAACTGCCCGGCATCCTGATAGGCCTCAGGCAGATCCTGCGAGCGAGTGTTGCGAAACTCCGGGTACAAAGCTTGTAAAGCGCCCTGCCCGTCCAGCGTCAATGCACGCTGCACCGGAAAGCCAAAACTGCACACGGAGAAGGCAAAGGATTTGTCCGGATTCTGCTCAAGCAACTCAAGCCCCTGACGCAAATAGCGCGTCTGCAGCAACGGCGCCGTGGCATAAACGCAGCAGGCGTATTCGAAATCCGACAGTTGCTGCAACGCATGCACGATCACTGGCGCAGTGCCGGCGTAATCATCAGCCAGCTCCGCCGGGCGCAGGAACGGCACCTCAGCACCGTGCGCCCGCGCGACTTCGGCAATCTCGCCATCATCGGTGCTGACCACAACCTGTTCGAACAACCCCGAATCCAGCGCCGTGCGGATCGAGCGAACGATCATCGGCACGCCGTCGAACGGTTTCAGGTTCTTGCGCGGGATGCGCTTGCTGCCACCACGGGCGGGGATGATCGCAACGCAGCTCACGTGGGTTTACTCCTCAAGAAGCAGCCGTCGCAGTTGCTCGACCACATAGTCCTGTTGTGCGTCAGTCAGCAGCGGATACAGCGGCAGACTGATTGCTTGCGCGTAATAACGTTCGGCCTCGGGGAAGTCACCCTCGGCAAAACCCAAGTCGCGATAGTAAGGCTGCAAGTGCAGCGGAATATAGTGCAGATTCACCCCGACCCCGGCCGCGCGCAACCCTTCAAAGATTTGCCGGTGGCTGAGATTGACGCGCTCAGTCTGCACGCGCACCACGTACAGGTGCCACGCCGATTCAGCCTCTGGCTGAGGGCTTGGCAAGGTCAGTGGCAGGTACGCCAGCAAGCGGTCATAACGTGCGGCCAATTCACGGCGACGGCTAATGAAGTCGTCCAGCTTCGCCAATTGCGACAGACCCAGCGCGGCTTGCAGATCGGTGATGCGGTAATTGAAACCGAGCTCGATCTGTTCGTAGTACCACGGGCCGTGACTGGCCTCCCTCATCTGCTGCGGATCGCGGGTCATGCCGTGGCTGCGCAGGCGCTGCAAACGCTCGGCCAGCGCCGGACGGTTGGTCAGCACCATGCCGCCCTCGGCGCTGGTGATGATCTTCACCGGGTGAAAACTGAACACGGTCATCGCGGCGAACTCACCGCACCCGACCGGGCGCCCGGCGTACGACGCGCCCACCGCGTGCGAAGCATCCTCGATCACGGTGACGTTGTAGCACTCGGCCAGTTCGGCGATGCGGCGCATGTCGCAGCTCTGCCCGGAGAACGCCACTGCGACTAAAACCTTCGGCAACGTACCGTCGCGCTCGGCCTGATCGAGTTTCGCTTCGAGCGCGAAGGCATCGAGGTTCCAGGTCAGCGGATCGATGTCGACAAAATCGACGTCGGCGCCGCAATAACGTCCGCAGTTGGCTGAAGCGAGAAAGGTGTTCGGCGTCGTCCACAAACGATCGCCCGGCCCCAGTCCTGCGGCCAGACAGGCAATGTGCAGCGCCGCCGTGGCATTGCACACCGCCACGGCGAAATCGGCCTGACAGCGCTCGGCCAGCGCTTGCTCGAAACGCGCGATGGTCGGGCCCTGGGTCAGCCAGTCGGACTGCAACACCTCGACCACCGCATCAATGTCCGCTTGGTCGAGACTCTGCCGACCATACGGAATCATGCCGACAGCTTTGCGTGCAGGTCGGCGAGCTGCCCGACCGACAGGAAGTGCGGATTGGTGTCGGAACGGTATTCGAAGTCCTCACCGACCGCCCGGCCCTGCTCACCGAGTTTGTCGACAGCGAAATCGACGTCGACACTGGTGAAGCGAATCGACGGCTGAATCGTGTAGTGGTCTTCAAACTCCAACGTCATCCGCGCATCGTCCAGCGGCACCATCAGCTCATGGAGTTTTTCGCCCGGACGAATGCCGACGTTTTTATGCGGCAGATGCTCGGCCATGCCCAACGCCAGATCGACGATGCGAATCGACGGAATCTTCGGCACAAAAATTTCGCCGCCATGCATCCGCGCAAAGCTGTCGAGGACGAACTGCACGCCGTGATCGAGGGTGATCCAGAAGCGCGTCATGCGCTCGTCGGTGATCGGCAACTCTGTCGCGCCGTCAGCAATCAACTTGCTGAAAAACGGCACGACGGAGCCGCGCGAACCGGCGACGTTGCCGTAGCGCACCACGGCGAATCGGGTTTCCTGCTCGCCGGCAATGTTGTTGGCGGCGACGAACAATTTGTCCGAGAGCAACTTGGTCGCGCCGTACAGATTGATCGGGCTCGCCGCTTTGTCGGTGGACAGCGCGACGACTTTCTTCACGCCGTTATCGATGGCGGCGGCGATGATATTTTCCGCGCCATTGACGTTGGTGCGAATGCACTCGGTCGGGTTGTATTCCGCCGCCGGCACCTGTTTGAGCGCTGCAGCATGCACCACGTAATCGATGCCACGCATGGCCTGGCGCAGACGATCGGCATCGCGCACGTCACCGATGAAGTAACGCATGCACGGCGCGTTGAACGTCTGCTGCATCTCGTACTGCTTGAGTTCATCGCGGGAGAACACCACCACGCGCTTGGGCCGATATTGCTCAAGCAGGCGGGCGATGAATTTGCGCCCGAACGAACCGGTGCCGCCAGAGATGAAAATCGATTTACCGTTGAACATGTGCTGATTCCTGTCCGGCGAGCTTAGGTAAGCAATTGCGCCCAGTTGATCGAGGCCTTGTCGCCCAAGGTAAAACCTTTGCCGCTCAGGGCCAGGTTGGCGTTGTAAGCCGGATCCTGCGCGAAGGCGTTGCTCCATTTCTCACGCAGGGCTTGCAGTGCTTCTGGCGCTTGCGGCAGGTCGCCGTTATGCAGCACTTGCACCAGCGGCGTCCACACGATGAGGTAACCGGCCTGACCGGCCTTGAGGCACAGATCGACATCGCTGAAACCGTCCGCGAAAGACACTGCATCCAAGCCATCCAGCGCATCGAACAATTCTTTGCGCACCATCAGGCAAACCTTCGACACGGCCGAGTAGTTCTGATCGACCACCAGACGCTGCATGTAACCCTCCGCGGCATTTTTTTCGCCAATGAAGGGTGAGCCGACGCCCCCGTTCAGCCCCAAAATCAAACCAGCTTGGGAAATTTTTCCGCTGCGGTCGACCAGTTTGGCCCCAACGATACCGACCTCAGGACGCTGGGCGTGGTTGAGCAGCGATTCAATCCAGTTCGGGTTGACCACCTCCCCGTCCGCCGCCATCAGCACCAGGTATTCACCCTGCGCTTCTAGGCTGCATGCGTTGATCAACGCCGCGTCAGTTAGTGGCTGATCAGCACGCAACACCCGCACTTTGGCGTGATTCAGTGCACCCAGCCAATCGTTGACGGCGGCGGATTGATTCGGGTTGGCTGCAATCAGCACTTCGTAGCGGGTGTAACGGGTTCTGAGCAACACGCCGTCGAGGCATGCCTTCAGTGCCCGAAGATCGTCCCCGGCCGGCAGAATGATCGACACCAACGGTTGCCCGGCATGGCGATAATCAACCTGATAGGTTCCCGGCTGCGCGGAGTTGACCCGGGCCTTGTAGCCGCGATTGCTAAGATGACGCAGCAACGCCTGACGCTCGTGGGCGTTTTCCTCCAGCTCCACGGCCTGAGAAATCAGCAACGGTTCATCCAGGTGAGCCAAACCGTCGAGGCCGCCCTGTTCGATGATTCGCAGCAGCACATCAAACTCCAATGCCTTGCTGAAGTCGGCCTGATAACCCCCGATATCGATCAGCACTTCGCGACGAATCAACCAGTGCCGCGCCATCAGCGAAGGCACGCTTTGCAGCAAATCGAGGTTGAAGCCTGGCCGGAACAGATCCACCAGCGCACCGTCTTCCTTGCGCTGGATTTCATCTGTGGACACCGCACGCACACCTGGCGCAGCGATCAGTTCGAGGCTGGCACGCAGCAGGCCGGCCGCCGTGAACTCGTCACCCGCTTCAGCCAGCAGCAGCCACTCGCAGGAAGACTGGTTAACGCTCTGATTGAGCTTGTCGACAAAGTTGGTTTGCGTGACCCGGACAAAGTGCAGAGTGTTCTGCGCGGCGGTCGCCGCTGGCGGCTCTCCCGTGGTGAAAACCACGACTTTGAAGGCCTTGCTGTGACCTTCAAGCAAACTGTCGAGGGTGACTTGCAACTGATCGATGTCGTTGTTCAGATCCAGCAGAAAAATGCCGAACTGCGGGCCGCCATCATTGGCTGCCAGGTAACGGGTAGCCGCCTCGGCCTGCTCGCTGTCCGGCTGGCGCACGGCGAGCCAGTCGAGCAGTCGACCGGTGAGCATTTTTTTGAAGGTCGGCTGATGCCCTTCGAGCAGCATCGCTTCCAGTCGGGCAACCCAGTCACGCAGCTTTTGCGCCTCGTCGTCCTCACCCATTGTTTGCAACTGCACAATCAGGCGATTGATCACTTCGCGATTGAACACGTTACTGTCGTGAGCCTGCCACAAACGATCGACCACGCTTTCCGGACTGTCGTTGTTGCGGGCAAGCATCAGGTTTTGCTGACGGGCCCACACACCTTCGAGCATTTCCAGTTGTACGCGCCCCGCCGGCATGGTGTGCAAGAGAAACTCGTACTGCGTCAACAGATCGAAAAACACCTGATTGTAGAACGGCATTTCTACGTACTGATTCGGGCCAAAACGGCGTCGCGGCCCGCCTTCGATATTGCTCCATTTCGACTCGATAATCAGCTCGGCATCCAGTGCGCGGCTGGTTTTCAGGCTGTCTAAGAGCGCGGCAAAGGTTTTCAGTGCGAACTGTTTGCCCTGTTCTGGATTCTGATGCACGACTTGCGTCGGCACCCCTGCCAGGAACTCGGCAAACGCTTCACGCTCGGCCACGCTTTTGGCGTCGACAAACGCCAGCGAGTGATAGATCTCGGTGTTGTGATCGGAGTCGTTGTAGTTGATTTCACGCACGACATAAGGGATCGGCAGAACCCGCGCCTTGCCCCGGGCCAGCATGTAATAGGTGTGACCGATCTCCTGCCACTGGAAGATCGTGTCTTCCGGCATCGCGTTGTACCAGTCACGCAAAATCGCCGTGCGTTGCACCGCATAGAACGGTGGAAGGTACTGCGACATGTAGTCCAGCACACGATCCGGGGCGTGATCGGCCGAGTAGTCCTCGCAGACTTTTTTGTCGCGGCGGTAGTAATGGACGCTGTTGGCCAAGGCCAGATACATCATGCTGTAGCCGTGGCACAGGCTGTAATCGGGGTTGTCTTGCATGAAGGCCACGGCTTCAAGCAAGGCGTCATGCACGATGAAGTCATCGTCGGCGGCGAACACCATGTAGGGGGTCTGCAACTGCTCGACACCGTACGCCAGCTTGGAGCGTATGCCCCAGTAACCGAACTGCGGCAAGTGCCGATAATCCACGTTGGCGTATTCACGAGCAGTCTCTGCCAGCGCATTAGCCGAAGAATCCAGCACCAGAATCCGGCACGGCAGACTGCTGTAGAACTTCAGAGCCCTGCGTAAAAACGCCGGGCGTTCGTGAGATATCAGCACAACGGTCAACTGTTCGTTGAGTGCCAAACCCTGTTCAGAACTGTTCTTGCCTTGCATATATTCCCCACACGCGGCGAGTCGCCGAAAACTCATCGTTGTTTATTAATTAACGGACGCGGCGCAGATAGCCATCCGGCGCGACAGTGATCAGCAGCTTGTTGTGAATGGACTGGTCGATTTCGAAATCCTGGTTTTCTTCGAGGTATTTCCACACCGCGGTTTTCGGGTTGTCGCCCGGACCCCATGGACGATCCGGGAAGAAATCGGCCGGCATGTCTTCAACCACGGTGTCCATGACCACGCAGTAGCTGTCGACCGACACCAGTGGTGCGTACAGACGCAGCTCTTCCAGCACGTGGTCGTGGGTGTGGTTGGAGTCGAGCACCAGAATGACTTTTTTGCCTTTGGCGGCGGCTTGCACTTGCGCGGCAATGCCGGCGTCGATGCTCGAGCCTTCAATCATCTTGATGCGCTTGGCCATCGGGTGGCTTTCGATCGCTTCGCGGTTGTGCGGGCGAATGTCGAGGTCGATGCCGAGCACTTCGCCGTGGCCTTGCAGCTCCAGCAACGAGGCGTAGTAAATGATCGAACCGCCGTGGGCGATACCGCACTCGATGACCAGGTCCGGCTTGACCTGCCAGATGATCTCCTGCATCGCCATCATGTCTTGTGGCAACTGGATGATCGGGCGGCCCATCCACGAGAAGTGGTAGCTGTACTTGTGCTTGGCCGATTCGTTGAAGAAATCACGGGCCAGGCCGGTGAGTTTCTGGTCGTCACCCTGCTGGGCAATCTGTTCCCGGCACTCGGCTTCGAAGGCTTTGTTGATGCTGTTGTCGGTCATTGTAAAAATCTCAAGGGTTACTGGAACGAAGCGCTGTCGACGGCGTGATAGACGTAGCGTCCACCGGTCATCCGCTTGATCTCTTCGAGGTAATTGGAGTTCATCACAAACAGATTGGCGCCTTCGGGCAGCGCATCCATGGCTTCTTGCGGCGACGACACGCGCGCGCCGCTCAAAGGCAGATAACGTCCCTGTTTCGCCGGGTTGATGTCCACCACGCGATCCACCGCCACACCCGCGCGTTGCAGGAACAGCGCATATATCACGCCTTTGGATGAGGCGCCCCAGATCGCCGAACCCTGCTCAGGTGCCGACCGAATGATCTGCAATGCACGGTCGAGGCTGGCGGTAAAACCTTCGGGCAGCGTAAGGCGCGGCACCGGTTGTTCCGGAGTAAGACGCAACGTGGAGAGGTCAGCAACGATGTACAGGTACTGGCCACCGAACAGATGGCCGGCCTCGAGCACCGTGCCGAACATCCGGCGCAAGTCATCGAGGCGAAAATAATTAACGTGTTCGTAGAACAGGTCGAACCAGGCCTTGTGTTCGAGGATCCAGTCGAAGCACGGCACTTCGATGTAGATGTGCCCGCCCTGATTTGCCGCAGCCATTTCAGCTAGAAACGCTACCGGATCCTGAATGTGCTCGAGTACGTGTCGTAACACGATCGCATCAGCCGAAAGGCCCAGCTCGCGGGTGAACGGCGCCCTGATCACATCGGCATTGTCACCTTCGTAGGAAGGATCAATGCCGGTAATGGCATAACCCAGGTCGCGTAGCATTTCGAGAAAGTAGCCTTTTCCGCAACCGATTTCTAACAGAGCCCGATGGGAGAAATGGCGGGCCAAAATCAATTCGACAGCCTTAAGATGCTCCTGAAAATGCACCGAATGCGCTTGCTCGTTTTGATAGTCAACATCATAGCTGAGCTTGCTGGCGTCGAAGGTCTGGTTGAAGATCAGCCCGCTCTGACTGTCCTGTACCAGAACAATGTCTGCGACACCCGAAGCCTGCGCCTGCTCGGTGGTGGCAAAGGTAAGGTTCTGCAACACCGGCAGCCCGTTCGCCCGGTAGAGTTCATGCTGCATGTTCTTCATCCTTCAGTTGCGAGATCCGCTGAGCATCGCCCCAAAAAGCCATGGGTTCATGCACTGAGTAGCCGTAATGCCCCAGATTGAGGGCGATAGAGGATTGCCGTTGACGAACCCGTTGCTCAACCAAAGTCCGAACGGAAACTGGCTTGCCACTGCAGCAGTTGAAGATCCCGAAAACATCGCGACGCATGATCAACTGAACCAACAGGGAAGCGGCTTGGGTGATTTCCAGGTAATCACGCAATTGGTCACCGGCCGACATATTGAAGTGCGTGTCGCCGGCATCGATGGCTCGGTCAAGGCTGGCCAAAAGACTATTGGGGTTTTGCCCTTCGCCATGCAGATAAAACAATCGCGCCCACTGCAAAGAGAACGCATGCTTGCGCTGCAATGCCATCAGAAACTGACGCAGAGTATTTTTGGCCAGGCCATAGGGCGTGCAGGGCCTGGCGTCGACAGCCTCGCTCAATGAACCACTTTGCAGGCCATATTCGAAGCAGGTTCCCGTTACCATCACCTGGCCAATACCCGCGACGATCAAGCGCTTGAGAAAGGCATAATCGCGCGGCAGATTCTGCTCGAAATGGAACAGCGCCTGATAATCAGGCAGCCCGCTCCATGCCAGATGTGCGACGGCGTCCATCCCGAGAGCCAAAGCTTCGACGTCGAGATCCGCTGAGTGAATATCCGCTGCGACGAATTCAACGTCAGTAAACCACGGCAAAACTCTCGCCGCTTCAACGTTACGAGAGACTGCACGAACGTTGATTCCTTTGGCGAGCAAAGCGCTGATAAGGTGTCGGCCCACAAAACCGGTGGCGCCGGTTACAAGCACATTCTTGACCGGGTTCGTCACAACACGACTCCGGGAAAGCCTTGGTCGAGTAACGGATGACAGGAATCCTTGGTCGACAAGTTTTTGACAGGCAACGGCCAACGAATCGAAAGCGCTGGATCGTTCACCGACAGACCTGCCTCGTGCTCCGGTGAATAATCGGCGTCTGTGAGGTAAAGCACTTCCGACTCATCAGTCAACGATTGGAAACCGTGGGCAAAACCCGCCGGGATCAACAGGCTGCGTCCGTCGTCAGCCCGCAACTCTTCGGCGTGCCACTGCAAATAGGTTGCCGACTGCGGTCGCAGATCGACCACCACGTCCCAAATTGCGCCTCGTATACAGGTGATCAGCTTCGACTCCGCATACCCGGCTTTCTGATAATGCAGTCCTCGCACACTACCTTTTTCGACGGTTCGCGAATGGTTGACCTGGCGAACCGCAAACGGCCGATGTTGTACAGTCAGACGGCCCTGACAAAACAATCGGGCAAAGCGTCCCCGATCATCGCAAAAGACCTTTTGCTGGATAAGGTACAAACCTTCCAGTTCGGTTGCCTGTAGTGTGAAATCAGTCATCGGCGCTCCCGTAGAGGTTCAATTGCTTCAAGGTCACGGCGCGCATGTCATCGCCGTTCTGCCACGCCAGATGCCAGTCGAGGGTTTGCGTCAGACACTGTTGCAACGTCCAGCGCGGCTGCCAGCCGAGCAGTTGTCGCGCGCGGCTACTGTCGAGGCGCAACAGGCCGGCCTCGTGCAATTCACTCGGTTCGATGCGCAAACCCCGCGCTTGCGGCCAGCGACTGGCGAGCAGTTCAACCACTTCGCCGACGCTGCACATGTCCGCCTCGCCGGGGCCGAAATTCCATGCGCCGGCGTATTCCGGGCCTTGCTCGTAGAGCCCCGCGGCCAATTGCAGATAACCGGCCAGCGGCTCCAGCGCGTGTTGCCACGGGCGCACGGCTTGCGGGAAACGCAGGGTCACTGGCTCATCCGCCGACCAGGCTTTCAGTACATCGGGAATCAATCGCTCAGGGGCGAAATCACCGCCGCCCAACACGTTGCCGGCGCGCGCCGTGGCGAGGGCCAGACCGTGCTCGGCGTACTTGTCCGCCGGAAAAAACGACGCGGCATAAGACTGCGCCAACAACTCGCAACAGGCTTTGCTGCTGCTGTAAGGATCGTGGCCACCAAGGGCTTCGTCTTCGCGGTACGGCCACAGCCATTCCTTGTTGGCATAGACCTTGTCGGTGGTCACCAGCACACAGGCGCGCACGCAACCGACCTGCCGAATCGCTTCGAGCAGGTTGAGCGTGCCCATCACGTTGCTGGAATAAGTGCCGAGTGGATCGCGATAGCCTTCACGCACCAACGGCTGCGCGGCCAGGTGCAAAACGATCTCCGGCTCGGTGTCGGCGATGATCTCCAGCAGTGCGCCGAGGTCACGCAAATCACCGCGCTGATCGTTGATGCCTTCGTGTACGCGCGCCAGTTCGAACAGGCTCGGTTCGGTCGACGGATCGAGGGCAAAACCGCTGACCTCGGCGCCAAGGCTTTGCAGCCACAGGGTCAGCCAACTGCCCTTGAAACCGGTATGCCCGGTGACCAGAACGCGTTTGCCACGCCAGAATTCGGCACTCAGTCCCATTGCTTCCATGGGGCCTCCCCGCTTTGCCACAAGGCTTCGAGATGGTTCTTGTCGCGCAGGGTGTCCATCGGCTGCCAGAAACCGTCGTGCTGGTACGCCATCAGTTCACCGCGCTCGGCGAGACCGTCCAGCGGGCCGGATTCCCACGACGTGTCGTCACCGCTGATCAGCGGCAGAACCTCGGGCGACAGAACGAAAAAGCCGCCGTTGATCCAGCCACCGTCGCCGCGTGGCTTTTCGGTGAAACCGAGCACGCGATCGCCGTCACGATCCAGCGCACCATAGCGTCCCGGCGGTTGCACGGCGGTCACCGTGGCTTGTTTGCCGTGGGTCAGGTGGAAGTCGACCAGAGCGCTGATGTTCAAGTCAGAAACGCCGTCGCCGTAGGTAAAGCAAAAAGCTTCTTCGTTTTCCACGTAGCGTGCAGCGCGGCGCAGACGGCCACCGGTCATGGTTTCTTCACCCGTGTCGATCAGCGTCACGCGCCATGGCTCGCTGTAATTCTGGTGCACGTCCATGCGGTTTTCGCGCATGTCGAACGTCACGTCGGAGGTGTGCAGGAAGTAGTTGGCGAAGAAGTCTTTGATCGCGTAGCCCTTGTAGCCAAGGCAGATCACAAAGTCATGAATCCCGTGGGCGGAATACTGCTTCATGATGTGCCAGAGAATTGGCTTGCCACCGATCTCGATCATCGGTTTTGGCTTGAGGTGCGACTCTTCACTGATGCGCGTGCCCAGGCCACCCGCCAAAATTACTGCCTTCATCGTCTCCCCTCTTGTTCGTCACAGGGCTGCGCGTCGCTTGGTTGAGCGGCGGGCCTTCTGGCTAAACCTTTCTGCCGTTATGGGCGCAGCGGATGTGACCGCGAGCGCTCGTTTTATGGCGATTTGAGGGGGACTTGCAGGAAACGCGCCAGCTCCAGTGGCGACTACTAACTCGAACAAGATCTGCAGAGCACGTGGCCTCGCAAGCAAAAAGGGGAGCCTGATCATCAGCGATCGGGCTCCCCTTTTTCAGTTTTACAATTGATCACTTACAGCGCGATCAATCCGCCAGCCAGCCATATTCCCAATAACGCAGGTTATCGCCGCGCAGTATGTAATCTCGCCGCACCACCTCACGCAATTCATCGCCCATACGGTAGCTGGCGTCCGGGTCGGCCAGGTGCATGCGGATCGCTTGCAGCCATTCATCCGTGGTGTTGGTCTTGACCCGCGTGCACGGCAGATAGCCGCGATAGGCCTCGGTGTCAGTGCAGATCACCGGGTAACCGCAGGCGCCGTATTCCAGCAAGCGCAGGTTGCTCTTGCAGTCGTTGAAGATGTGGAATTCCAGCGGTGCCAGCGCCAGATCGAGGTTGAGGCTGGCCAGTTTGGCCGGGTAATCCTCCAACGGGATCACGCCGTGGAACTCATGCATGTATGGACGCAAATCATCCGGGCACATGCCAAAGAATACCCAGTCGACTTCATTGGCCAACTCGCGCACGACCTCGGCGATCACTGCCAGGTCACCATGGTGGCTGGTGCCGCCGCCCCAGCCAACACGCGGTTTTTTCGAGGTGCTGCGCTGGCTGCGCAAATTGGCCCACAGCTCTTTGGCCAGCATGTTGGGCACCACGCGAATATCGTGATGCATGCCCGACAAGGCATTGGCCAGTGGCTGCGTTGACACCACCACGCGATCGCACAAGCCGATCGCACGGCGCACCAGTCGCTCCATTTCATACTTGTCCGGCATGTTGCGGATGTGCGCGTTGCGATGTGGAATGTCGATGACGTAGTCATCCAGCTCGAAAATCCGTCGGGCGTTGAAAAACGACTGCAACGGCGGAATTTCGTTGATCGCTTTCTCCGAATATCGTCCCTGCAGCACGATGACGTCAGGCGACTGGCGTTCAATGTCGATGATCGACGGCAAGCCATAGCAGAAGCGGCCCTCGACGCGGCCAGCGGCGACCAGTTCGATCATCGGCTGAGTCATGCGATAGTGCCCGATGGCCGAGTCATTGATCGGCACCGCCAGCACGTTGGGCAACAGCGCCTTGGAAAATGCGCTCCAGCCACTGCGCTGTCCAGGCTCGAGGTTAAAACTGCTGCCGCCGGCACCTTGTAACGACAGGTTTTTGTTGTACGCCGGATCGCGCGCAATCAACGGCAGCCAGCGCTTGTAGAACACTTCCTGTTCCTGGTCGCAGGTTTGCCGTTCCTGCGCCGACGCGACAACGTTCGCTCGTGCGCCTAATGCCAGCGCGGCGTACGGCGTCCAGACCACCAGATAACCGTGCTGCGCAACGCGCAGGCACAGATCAGCATCGTTGAGCGTCAGCGTCAGGTTCTGCTCATCGAGGCCGCCCACTTCGTCGAAGACTGCCTTGCGTACCATCAGGCAGTCACCGCCAACGGCGCTCAGGTTGTGCGCCACCTGCAATCGAAACAGGTAGCCCGCCGCATGCATCGACTGGCCATAAAACGGCAGGCCGACCGGCGCATGCAGACCCAGGATCAACCCGGCGTGCAGCACCCAACCATCGGGGTTGAACAGCTTGGCGCCAACCACACCGACCTCGGGACGCTGCGCATGATTGAGCAACTCGTCGAGCCAGTCACCCTGAGTGATCACCGCGTAAGGGTTGAGCATCAACACGTATTCACCGCGCGCCTGAGCCACAGCCAGGTTGTGCACGGCAGCCAGATTGCCTTGCGCACAACCGAGTACGCGAATGCGTTCGCTGCCCAACTGCGCCATGCCGTCCAGCCACAAACGCGCTTCAGCGCTTTCGCTGCCATTGTCGACCAGCAGCAATTCGTACTCGCTGTAGACGGTTTTTTCCAACAGGCTTTCGACGCAGCGTTGCAGCGCGGCGGTGTGATCCTTGGTGACGATGATGATCGACACCAACGGCCGCGCGGCATGCTGATAATCGACGCGATTGAGCAATTCGGTGCTGCCGCGACGGATCGTGTGAGCAACGCCCAAGCGCTGCAAATGCGCTTCGAGCAAACGCGGATTGTTGTCGATGACGCCACGCTCGGCGAGCCACGTGGCCAGGTCTCGCGCGGACTCCAGCAACACCTCTGCGACGTGACCAACCACTTGCGTGCCGTCGCTCTCGACCATGCGCAGCAGCACATCGTGCGCTGCCAGATCAGCCAGCGCAGTATCGAAACCACCGAGGGCGACGAAGCGTTCGCGCTCGAACGCCAACGCGCGCCCGACATAGGGGAAGCTGCGCATCAGGTCGAGGTTGAAATCCGGTTTGAAGGCAGGCTCGGCCGATTCGCCACCGCGCAGACTGCCCTCGTCGCTGTACAGGCATTTGAACGCGAGAGAATGGGCGATGCGCTCGGCCATGATCAACAGCGCCGGGGCAATAAGACGATCGCCGGCGTGCAGCAGGTAGAACCAGTCGGCGCCATCGAGTTGCGGCAACAACTCATTGATCTGCGCCAATCCGTCCTCAAGCAACGGCAAGTGGAACACCCGACCATTGAGCTCGGGTTCAGTGCACGCGGCGGACAGCACCAGAATCAGGTTCGCCGGGTAGTCCTGTTCAGCGAGCGATTGCAGGGTTCGTTCCAGCGCTGCATTGCTGCCCTTCTCGTCGATGACGATCGGCACGATGCCGGGGTTGCGCGACCAGTCGGCGAGTGTCACTGCAAGCAACTTGCGCTGCTCGCTGGTGAGTACACGACACGCCAGCCACTGTGAATAGAGATCGGCAAAGCTCTGGCTGTCAGCACCGACAAGCCATTGCTGACCGCTTTGCTTGGTGCCCAGTGTGCGGCTCAGTGGCAGCTCTTCCCAGACGCGTGGCGCGGTATCGGCGTCAACCAACGGCACATAGCGCACCCAGCCTGGCGCGGGCGCCGCCTCGGTGTTGCGCGCCTTGAGCATTTGCGACACCCACTCACGCTCTACTTCGACGGTGTCCCTCATCGATTGCTGCGCGCTTAAGCGTTCCGGATAGAGGCGCTCGGCACAGAGTACGGTGTTCAACACCACCAGATTGCCCCGGCGCAGCAGGCACACGAATAAAGCGAAATCCAGTGTTGCAACGAAGCAGTGACCTTCCTGCGTCAAGGCCGGCAGCAGCTCGACGAGGTCGGCACGGCGGAACAAGGCGTTGCTGAAACCGCCGAGGATATTCACCGGGAAATTGTCAAAGACGCTCAGCAGGTCGTCGCCTTTGAACAGGCCATCGACCGGCGACAGCGAGGTGTTTTCCAGGCGCGACGGCAGGATAATGTCATCGGCATCCCACAGCAGACGCGAGGCCAGCACCAGACTCACTTCATCGCGGGAAAATTCCGCAGCCTGTTGTTCGATACACGCCGAATACAGGTGATCGTCGTCGCAAAGAAACTTGAGGTACTCGCCTTGCGCCTGCTCGAGACACGTCTTTAGATTGCCGACCAGGCCCAATGTGCGCGGG
Source organism: Pseudomonas sp. 18058 (assembly GCF_902706155.1). NCBI lineage: Bacteria > Pseudomonadati > Pseudomonadota > Gammaproteobacteria > Pseudomonadales > Pseudomonadaceae > Pseudomonas > Pseudomonas sp. 18058. The sequence goes on along the minus strand of NZ_CACSJY010000013.1, from coordinate 43,166 downwards.
TTGCGTACGTAGCGAACGGTGACACCTGATTGCTCGACCACCGAGGCGACAACGCCTTCGATCTCGGTGCCACGGCTGTCGTCGCAGACAATGATTTCGAGGTTGCCGTAACTCTGACTCACGGCACTGTTCAATGCCCGTTCAAAAAAACGCGGATTGAAGGCAGGAATGACCAGGCTGACAAGGGGAAGTGAATTCACGGCGGACTCGCAAGCGGCGGGAACCCGCCCGGAACAGCGAGCCCTCTGATACCGCGAAAAAAGGCTTTGAAACAGGTAAACGGGCGCTTACGCGCCCGCCACCCTCAGATCTTGTTGAACAGGCCCAACTGAGAGATTTTGCTGAACGCCAGTTGCGCGGCCTGCAGCATGGTTTGCTGCAAGGTCAGGCGGGTCATGACTTCGGCCGGATCGGAATCGCGGATCGAGCCTTGAGTCGTCGAGTTGGCGGTGCTCAGGCTCTGGTTGGTGATGGTCTGCATATCCAGCGCCTGACCTCGGGCACCGATCGACGTCACGGAAGCGCCAATCTGGTTGGTGGCGGCGTCGATGTTGCCGAGGCCGGACTCCATCGCGCCCTGGAATTTTTGCTTGGCCACTGGATCACCATCGATCGGCGTGTTCAGTGCGGTGACCATCTGACCCAACGTGTCGAGGATGTTCTGGGTCTGGTGGTTGTTCGGCTGGATCGAGAACTGATCGCCCGCCGTGGGCGTGTTGCCCAGTGCAAACGTCACGCCCGCCGCCGTCGCATTGCTGCCCGACACGGTACCCGAGGACACCGGTTTGCTGTCAGCCGTGACCGGCGCTGCGTACAAGTCGAACGCCGTGGCGCTGGTGAACTTGAGGACGGCACCACCCTGCGGGAAGGCAGCGGTGTACGCAGCCTGATCGGTGATGGTCGAACCGGTGATGACCGCTGTCGAAGGATTGCCTGGGCTGCGCGTGGTGGTGAACGTGTCCGGCGTCGAGGACAGCTGGAACGTGTGTCCGGCGATCACGGCGTCCGGGTCGGTGTCACCGGTTTTCAGGTTGATGTTCAGCTTCAGATCGACGCCCCGGAAGCTGACCGTCTGGTTGGCCCCGGAGGTGTTGCTGACCACGCCGTTCTGGCTGGCTTCAGCGGTCACGTCGTTGCCCAGGGCATCGGTAATTTTCAGCTGCGTGCTACTCAGGAAGCTCACGGTGTAGGGCTGACCACCGGTGAACTTGCTGTTGTAAGTGGCGGCAGTGCCGACCGTACCGTTGGACAACACAACACGGCCGTCATCCACTGCCGGAGCCGTCATGTTGGTGCTGGTGCGACCGGTGTTGATGGTCTGCTGGAACGCTTCCCAACCGGTGGTGTTAGTGCTCACGGTCATGCCGTCGCCAATGCCCAGATTGATGGTGGTCTGGTCACCGTTGTAGGTGAAGGTGCCATCGGCATTTTGCGAGTACGGCGCGGTGTCGGTTTTCGAACCGGAGAACAGGTAGTTGCCGTTGGCATCCTTGGAGTTCATCAGGCCCAGCACTTGTTGCTGGATCTGGCCCATTTCTGCCGCGTAGGCCTGGCGATCCTTGTCGGTGGCCGTGCCGTTGTTGGCGGCCAGCGCAAGGTCCTTGGCGCGTTGCAATGCAGTAGTGATGGAATCCAGGGTGGTTTCCTGCACGTTCAACGCACTTTTAGTGCTGTTGATGTTGCCGTTGTACTGATCAAGCAACGCAGCCTGCTGGCCCAGTTGCAGCAAACGACCGGCACCGACCGGATCATCCGATGCGGTGTTGATCCGCTGCAGGCTGCTCGCCTCGCTCGCGGTGGCCACAGCCTTGTTGAAGTTACGCTGATAGTCCGACGCTTGCGTGCCGTAATACTGGGCGGTGGAAATGCGCATGAATTACGACTCCTTAAAGGCTGTTGATCAGCGTGGCGAAAGTTTCCTGCGCAGCTTTGATGATCTGCGAAGACGCTGTGTAGTACTGCTGATATTTGACCAGGTTGCCGGTTTCTTCATCGAGGTTGACCCCGGACAGCGAATCACGCGCACCTTGCGCGTTATCCAGAATCGCCGTGGTCGCGGCGCTGTCAGACTTGCCTTGGGCAGTCTTGGTGCCGACGTTGGTCACCAGTTTGTTGTAGGCGTCGGTCAGGCTGATGCCCTTGCTCGCCGAACCGGTGTCGACCGTTTGTTTGGTTTGCAGACCGACGAGCGCTTGCGCGTTACGGTTGTCCGAAGACGCCGCACCGGTGAGGTTCATGGTGAAGGTTTCACCGGACTTCGGCGTGCCGCCGACCGTGGTTTGCACGGTGAAGGTCTTCTGCACGTTCGGCGTAACGGAGGTGTCCATCACTGGATTGCCGTTGGCATCGAGGACGCCGACTTTCAGATTCAGTGTGTTCGACTGGCCAGGCACGATGGTGCCGGTGCCGATGTTCTGCCCCTTGGCGTCGACCAGCGTATACGACTGGCTGCCGCCGCTGGCGTCACCGAACACCAGTTTCACTGGCGTCGAATTCTTCAGCGCCGCCTGCAGGTCAGCCTGGGCAGTCGGGTTGTAGATGTTGATCGTGTCGCTCAGCGTCGGCTGGGTGTAAGTGCCCAGACCGTTGGCGCTGGCGGAACCGGTCAGCGGGCCTGCGGCAGCGATCTTCTTCGGATCGCTGAGCACCGTCTGGATGCTCGCGGCGGCATTACGCGTCGGGGTGATCTTGAAGCTGTCACCGGCGCTCAACGCACCACCGTTGAGGGCCAAAGTGAAACCGTCAATCACTGGCGGCGGATTGGTCGTGGTGCTGAACGTACCGAGGTCGGTGCCATCGGAGCGCTTGACGCTGTAGTCGGTCGCGCTGGTGAAGGTCACCTGATAATCGCTGGTGGTCAGCTTGCCGGTGTCCTTGATGGTCACATCAAGGTTGCCCGAACCGCTGCTGTTACCGGCCTGCGCGATGCTGCGCTGACTGATCAGCGCGGCACTGTTGATGTTGTTGAAAATCGCCGCGCCGAAGTCACCGTTCTTGTCGATGCCTTGCGCTTGCTGGCTGTTGATCTGATCGGCAACCACCAGGGCCACACGGCCCAGCTCATTGAGCGACGGGTCGAGAACGTCTTTGCGATACGTCAGCAGACCACCGATTTCGCCACCGCTGATCACCGAGGTGATGTCGATGGTGCTCGAACCGCGATCCATCTGAATCGACATGCGCGATGGATCGTCTTTGCTGGCAACCATGCTCAGCGAGTTGGTGGTGTTGCCGATCACCAGCGGCTGGCCGCTGCCGACATACACGTCGAAACTGGTGCCGCGTTCAACGACCTGCGCGCCGGTCAATTCGGAGAGCTGACGCACGGCTTCGTTACGGCTGTCGAGCAAGTCGTTCGGCGCGCCGCCGCTGGTGGAAATCTCACCGATCTTCTGGTTCAGGTTGGCAATCGACGTGGCCAGTTTATTCACCTGAGCAGTCATGTCGCTGAGGCTGCCGTTGATGGTGGTGTTCTGGTCATTCAGTTGCTTGGCGAGGGCGTTGAAACGGCTGCTCAGCGCTTGCGCACCAGTCAGTACCGACTGACGCGAGGTGTCGTCGGTGGCCGAGGTCGACACGCCTTGCATCGAGGTGAAAAACTTCTGCAGCACACCGGTCAGACCGGTGTTGGTGTCAGACAGAATCGAGTCCAGCGGCGTGGCCTGCGCGAGGTACGACGCCGCTTCGCTGTTCAGCGAAGTTGCGGTGTGCAACTGCGATTCGAGGTACGAGTTGTAGACCCGACGCACGTCGGCGAGGGTCGTGCCCGTGCCGATAAAAACAGTGCCGTACTGCTGCGAGGCTTTGGTGCCTTGCACGGTTTGCTGACGTGAGTAACCGGCGGTGTCGACGTTGGCAATGTTGTTGCCTGTCGTAGCCAAAGAGGACTGGCTCGACGCCAGACCCGACATCCCGATATTGAGCAAACTCATGGTTCAGACCTTATACCTTGTGCCTTATAAAGGCGTGGTGGATACACCCGCCGCAGCGTAGTTTTGAAGATTGTTCATCTGCTTGGCAATTTGCGAAATCTTTGTCGCGTAGTTCGGGTCGGTGGCGTAACCGGCCTTCTGCAACTCGCGTACAAACTGTTCTGGGTTATCGGCCGACTTCAGCACATCTTGATAGCGATTATTGCTCTGCAGCAAAGTCACCAGATCGTGGAAGCTGTCCTTGTACGAGGCGTAGGAACGGAACTCGGCCGTCTCCTTGACCATCGCGCCATTGCGGAACTCGCTGGTGATGGCGCGGGCCGAATCGCCCTGCCAGTTGCTGCTCGCCTTGATGCCAAACAGGTTGTGGCTGCTGCTGCCGTCCTGCGCACGCATGACCGATTTGCCCCAACCGGTTTCCAGTGCCGCTTGCGCCACCAGATAACGCGGATCGACGCCGATACGGTCGGCAGCTTCCTTGGCCATCGGCAGCATGGTGTTGACGAATTCATCAGCGGAGCTGAAGGCTTTTTTCGCCGGTGCCAACGGAATCTGCGCCATGGCGCGGCCGTAGACCTGCATCTGCCCGCCGGAGGCTTTTTCGTTCTCGGCGCGGGCCAGCCAGTCGCCGTTGTACAGCGGGCCGGAACCGGTAATGGCGGCAGGCGCGGTCGCTTGCGGCAACGCATTGGATGCGCTGGTCGCGGTCGTGGCCGACAGCACCAAACCGGCGAGCAAACGATCGGTGAGTTTCGGCGGCAACGACAGACGACGCTTGTTGATCATCGCCATGTCATTGCTGTGCGACGTATCAGTGCTCGACACACGCCCGGAACGCGACGCCCACAACGGACGCTCGCCATTGACCCGCGACAACGGGCCGTTGATTCCGGTGGTGCCCGCCGCAATCGGCGTGACCACGCCAGCGGCTTTCGCCCGCGCTTCTTCCTGCTTGGCGGCGGACGCGGCTGCAGCCTCACCCGGCGCCATCGGTTTGTTCTTCTGCATCTGACGCAGCAGCACGTCTGCCAGGCCGATACCACCGCCCTCGCGGGACATGGACACCGCCAGTTGCTGGTCGGACATTTCCTGATATTGCTTGGCCGCCGGGGTGTTCAGCGGATTGTCCTGACCGAGGGTGTCGGTGGCCGAACGCATCGACTTGAGCATTTCGCCGATGAACAGCGACTCGAATTCCTGCGCGACTTTGCGCATGTTGCCGTCGCTGTCCTTGTCGCCAACCTTGAGCTGATTCAGACGATTGAGGTCGGAGTACGAACCCGAATCGGCGTTGCTGACCAGACTGCCTTTGCGCATATCCATGATGGTCGGCCTCAGATCACGATCAGGTCGGCTTGCAACGCGCCGGCCTGCTTCAGTGCTTCGAGGATCGCCATCAAGTCACCCGGCGCCGCGCCGACCTGGTTCACCGCACGGACGATCTCGTCGAGGGTGGTGCCCGGGCCGAATTTGAACATCGGTTTGGCCTCTTGCTCAGCGTTCACCCGCGAGCGTGGCACCACAGCGGTCTGGCCGTTGGACAACGGGCCTGGCTGGCTGACGATCGGGTCTTCGGTGATGGTCACGGTCAGGCTGCCGTGGGTCACGGCGGCTGGCGAGACTTTGACGTTCTGGCCGATGACAATGGTGCCGGTGCGCGAATTGATGATGACTTTCGCCACCGCCTGACCCGGATCGACTTCAAGGTTTTCGAGGATCGACAGGTAGTCGACGCGCTGGCTCGGATCGAGCGGTGCCGTGACGCGTACCGAGCCGCCGTCGATGGCTTGTGCCACGCCAGGGCCGAGCATGTCGTTGATCTTGTCGACGATGCGTTTGGCGGTGGTGAAGTCGGAACGGTTGAGGTTCAAGGTCAGGCTGTTGCCTTGGTTGAAACCACTCGGTACCGAACGCTCAACCGACGCACCGCCGGGGATGCGACCGGCCGACGGAACGTTGACGGTGATCTTCGAACCGTCACGGCCTTCAGCATCAAAACCGCCGACCACCAGGTTGCCCTGAGCGATGGCGTAAACGTTGCCGTCAATACCCTTGAGCGGGGTCAGCAACAGTGTGCCGCCGCGCAGGCTCTTGGAGTTACCGATCGAGGACACGGTGATGTCGACCTGCTGACCCGGTTTGGCGAACGCCGGCAGATCGGCACTCACCGACACCGCCGCGACGTTCTTCAATTGCACGTTGCCCGAGCCCGGCGGCACTTTGATGCCGAACTGCGAGAGCATGTTGTTGAAGGTCTGCAGGGTGAACGGGGTCTGCGTCGTCTGGTCACCGGTGCCGTTAAGCCCGACCACCAGGCCGTAGCCGATCAACTGGTTGGAACGCACGCCAGAAATGCTGGCGATGTCTTTCAACCGTTCGGCGTGTGCAGTGAAAGCCGCAGACATCAACAGCGCGGCCACCATAAGGCTTTTCAGATTCAACGTAGCCACCTAGAAAGGGAACAGCGGGCTGAGGAAGAAACGGTCGAACCAGCCTGGCTGACTCGCATCGGCAAATGAGCCTGTGCCCGAGTAGGTGATGCGTGCATCGGCGACGCGGGTCGACGACACGGTGTTGTCGGTGGCGATGTCATCAGCACGCACCAGACCTGCAATGCGCACCAGCTCATCGCCGGTGTTCAGCGTCATCCACTTCTCGCCGCGCACGGCGATGATGCCGTTGGGCAGCACGTCCGCCACGGTCACGGTGACGGAGCCGGTCAGGGTGTTGCCCTGCGCAGCCTTGCTGTCGCCCTTGGTCGCGCGGTCGCCGCTGTAGCCAACGTCCAGACTCAAATCGTTACCGCCCAACGGGTTGTTGGTCACGCCGCTACCGCCGAACAGCGAGGTCAGGCCGATGCCGGTCTTGCTGTTCTTGGCCACTTGCGAGTTGGCGTTTTTGCTCGCCTGGGTTTTCTCGTTGAGGGTGATGGTGATGATGTCACCGACCCGAAACGCCTTGCGGTCGCTGTACAGGTTCTGTTCGAAACCGGCCTGATAGATCGAGCCATTGTTGGCCGCCGCCGGCAACGGCGTACGCGGCAACACCGGAGCGTAATAAGGGTCATTGGGCTTGGGCGTCGGTGCGACACAGCCCGCGAGCGAGACGACCCCACCCAATGCCAAAACAGATACGAAGCGTTTCATGACCCTACCTCACGGTGTTGCAGGCAGCCTCATGGCCGCCTCATAGACTGATTACAGATTCTGCGTTACGAACGAGAGCATCTGGTCGGCGGTGGAGATCACCTTGGAGTTCATCTCGTAAGCGCGCTGAGTGGTGATCATGTTGACCATCTCTTCAACGGTGCTGACGTTGGAACCTTCCAGGGTGTTCTGCAGCGTGGTGCCGAAACCGTTGAGGCCCGGGGTGCCGATTTGCGGCGCGCCGGAAGCAGCGGTTTCCAGGAACAGGTTGTTGCCCACCGCTTGCAGACCGGCCGGGTTGATGAAGTCGGCGGTTTGCAGGTTGCCGATCACCTGAGCGGCCGGGTTACCCGGAACGGTGATCGACACGGTGCCGTCAACGCCGACGGTGAAGCTCTGCGCGTTGTTCGGGATAACGATGGCTGGCTCCAGAGCGAAACCGCTGGCGTTGACGATCTGGCCATTGGAGTCGAGGTGGAAGGTACCGTCACGGGTGTAAGACGTGGTGCCGTCCGGCTGCAGAATCTGGAAGAAACCGCGGCCGTCGATGGCCATGTCCAGCGGCTGCTCGGTGGTTTGCAGGCTGCCGGCAGTGAAGTTTTTCTGCGTGCCGACGATGCGCACACCGGTACCCAATTGCAGACCCGACGGCAGTTCGCTGTCCTGAGTCGACTGGGCGCCTGGCTGACGCTTGATCTGATAGAGCAAGTCCTGGAACTCGGCGCGGTCACGTTTGAAACCCGTGGTCGACACGTTCGCCAGGTTGTTGGAGATGGTGGTCAGGTTGGTGTCCTGGGCGGACAGACCGGTTTTGGCAACCCATAGAGCCGGAAGCATTCAATTCTCCTCGTGCGCCTGTTTTACGGCGCGACGTTCTGATAATTAGCTGATCTGCAAGACCCGAGCCATGGCCTGGTCGTCGTCTTTGGCGGTGTTCATCATCTTGACGTGCAACTCGAACTGCTTGGCCAGGGCCAGCACCGAGGTCATCTCTTCGACGGCGTTGACGTTGCTCGACTCCAGGAAACCCGAGACCAGTTTGACGTTGGCATCGGCCGGCGCAGGCTGACCGTCCTTGGTGTAAATCGAACCGTCGAGGCCCTTGTTCATGTTCTTGATGTCCGGATTGACCAGTTTGATCCGGTCGACTTCCGCCATGACGCGCGGGCCTTCGCCCATCGCACGAATACTGATGGTGCCGTCTTCACCGACCTCGACTTGCTGCTCGGGCGGCACGGCAATCGGCCCGCCATTGCCCATCACCGCCATGCCGTTGCCGGCACGCAATACGCCGAGGGCATCGATGTTGAGGCTGCCGGTGCGCACGTAGCTTTCGCCACCGTTCGGGTTCTGCACGGCGATGAAACCGTTGCCGGTCACGGCGACGTCGAGGTCGCGACCGGTCTCGACCAGCGAGCCCGGCGAGAAGTCAGTGGCCGGACGTTCGCTCATGGCAAACGCACGCGCCGGAAAGCTGTCACCAAACACCGGCATCGAACGGGCCTGTTCCAGGTCCTTCTGAAAACCGTTGGTGGAGATGTTCGCCAGGTTGTTGGCATGCGCCTTTTGCGCCAGCGCGTTCTGGCTGGCACCGGTCATTGCCACATAAAGGTACTTGTCCACACTCTTTCCTCTGCATGCCGGACGTTTGCCGCCCACTGCTGTACTGCTGAGCCATAAGCAATTTGCAGACCAACTTTTTTCTGGCGGCACGCGGCCCGGTAAACAAAGGACTTGGGGGAGATTTAGAGGATTGGGGAAATGTATCGAAGTCGAAAAACCGGCGGTGTTATGCCGCTTGGCGGCAATCCCGATCTCGGGCTGAATGAATAACCCTGTGGCGAGGGGATTTATCCCCGATGGGTGGCGAAGCCGCCCCGCTTTTCCTTCAGGACGACCTCATTTGCAGGTTTTGCGACTGCTGCGCAGCCGATCGGGGATAAATCCCCTCGCCACAAAAGTTCTTCTCACCACCGTGTTGCTTTTAGCTTTCGGGGTCTTTGCCGACCTCGTATTCGCGCAATTTGTTGGCAATCGTCGTGTGCGAAACCCCAAGCCGCTTACCCAACTGCCGACTGCTCGGGTGCTCTGAATACAGCCGCTCCAGCACCGCTTTTTCAAAGCGCCCAACAATCTCGTCCAGCCCGCCCTCCAGCGAAAAATCGCCAAGCGGCTGACGCACGCCGTAATCCGGCAGGCGAATATGCTCAGCCTTCACCGTCCCGCCATCACACAACGAAACCGCCTGAAACAACACGTTCTCCAGTTGCCGCACATTGCCCGGCCAATGGTAATGACTGAGCCGATCCATCGCCGCCGGTGCGAGTTTCGGCAACGGGCAACCGATCTGCCGACTGGCCTGATCGAGGAAGTGTTCAACCAGCGGCGTCAACCCATCAAGGCATTCGCGCAACGGCGGAATGTGCAGCGAGAGCACGTTCAAGCGGTGATACAAATCCTGACGAAATTCGCCGCGCGCGCACAATTCAGACAGGTCGACCTGCGTCGCGCAGATCACCCGCACATCCAGATAAACCTCTTCATCACTGCCGACCCGGCGGAAGCAACCATCCTGGAGAAAGCGCAGCAGCTTCACTTGAAGGCGCGGGCTCATTTCGCCAACGCCGTCGAGAAACAGCGTGCCGCCGGCGGTCAATTCCAGCAGGCCAAGTTTGCCTTCCGCACGCGCACCTTCGAACGCACCGGGGCCGTAGCCGAACAACTCGGTCTCGGCCATCGACTCCGGCAGTCCGGCGCAGTTGAGCGCCATCAGCGGCGATTGCCCGCGCGGACTGGCGAGGTGGCAGGCGCGGGCCAGCAATTCCTTGCCGGTGCCGGTTTCGCCTTCAATCAATAGCGGTGCGTCGAGCGGTGCCATTCGCCGCGCTTCACGCACCACGGCGGCCATGACTTTCGAGCTCTGGAAGATACTGTCGAAGCCACGCAGTTCTTGTTTGCGCACGTTGTAAATGCGTTCGCCGACACGGTCGGCGCGGTGCAACGTGAGTACCGCGCCAGCCATGGCTTCGCTGTCGTCGTGTTCGGATTGCAGCGGCGCGATGTCGGCGAGAAACACGTCGCCCTTGACCTTCACGCGCATGCCGTTGATCCGCGATTTGTTGGCGCGCACCAGTTCCGGCAAATCGAAATCTTCGGCGTAGCGCGACAGCGGAATCCCCGGTACTTCATCGACGCGCACACCGAGCAACTGCGCCGCCGCGCGGTTGGCCGCGACGATCGAGCCGCCCATGTCGATCGACAGCACTGGAAACTCCAGCGCGCCGAGCAACGCGTTCAATTCCATGTGCCGCCGTTCGCTTGGCATCAGCCCGACGCGCTTGACGCCGAACACCCCGGCAATCGCCTCGAATTTCGGGCGCAGCGCCTGGAACTGGATGTTGATCAGGTTCGGGCAGTGCAGGTAGATCGCGTTGCCATGCTCACCACCGACCTCGCCCCGCGCGACGTTGATCCCGTAGGCCACGAGCAGGTTGAGGATGTCGCGCAGAATGCCGATGCGGTTCTGGCAGTGGACTTTGATACGCATATAAAAGACCCGACGATAAAAGAGTAAGTGCCGGGCACGACCCCTGTGGGAGCGGGCTTGCTCGCGAAAGCGGAGTGTCAGTCGACAAATAGCCTGCCTGATCCACCGCCTTCGCGAGCAAGCCCGCTCCCACAGGGGAAAGTGCCGGGCCCAGTTGCGGCGCACGGCAGAATTTTCTGCCGAGGTGCGCAAACAGCTGTCAAGATTATGTGACAGTCGCCGACCTTTTCAAACCGACGAATCGCCGTAAATGCGCGATAGCGCCTAAACCGTAACGATAACTTTACGAAATCCACGGAAATTTCCTACGCGGTCGCGATCCAACCTACTGCACACAACCTCTCTCTCAGGTAATTCTGAGTCCATCGCTGGACATAACAAGAACGAATTCCCCTAGCAGGAGAGCAGTATGAAGCAGACGCAATACGTGGCCCGCGAGCCCGATGCGCAAGGTTTTATCGACTACCCCGCCGAAGAACACGCGGTGTGGAACACGCTGATCACTCGCCAGTTGAAAGTGATCGAAGGGCGTGCCTGCCAGGAGTACCTGGACGGTATCGAGAAACTCGGTCTGCCCCACGACCGCATTCCGCAACTCGGCGAGATCAACAAGGTGCTCGGCGAGACCACCGGCTGGCAGGTCGCGCGCGTTCCGGCGCTGATTCCTTTCCAGACCTTCTTTGAATTGCTCGCCAGCAAGCAGTTTCCCGTCGCGACCTTTATCCGTACTCGCGAAGAGCTGGACTACCTGCAAGAGCCGGACATTTTCCACGAGATTTTTGGCCACTGCCCGCTGCTGACCAACCCGTATTTCGCCGAATTCACCCACACCTACGGCAAACTCGGCCTGCAAGCGACCAAGGAAGAGCGCGTGTATCTGGCGCGTCTGTACTGGATGACCATCGAGTTCGGCCTGGTCGACACCCCGCAAGGCAAACGCATCTACGGCGGCGGCATTCTGTCCTCGCCAAAAGAAACCGTTTATTCGCTGTCGGACGAGCCTGAGCATCAAGTCTTCGATCCGCTCGAAGCAATGCGCACGCCATACCGCATCGACATCCTGCAACCGCTGTACTTCGTCCTGCCGAACCTCAAGCGCCTGTTCGACGTGGCCCATGAAGACATCATGGCCATGGTCAAACAAGGCATGCAGCTGGGTCTGCACGCGCCAAAATTTCCGCCAAAGCCGAAAGCGGCCTGAGCAGAACCCGCTCGCGACTTGCGTGCAAAGATAGTAATTTCCAACAAGAATCGAATTCAGGAACCGACCATGTCCACATTGAACCAAGCCCACTGCGAAGCCTGCCGCGCCGATGCACCACAAGTCAGCGACGAAGAACTGCCGATCCTGATCAAGCAGATCCCTGACTGGAACATCGAAGTTCGCGACGGCATCATGCAGCTGGAAAAAATTTTCCTGTTCAAGAACTTCAAGCACGCGCTGGCATTCACCAACGCCGTTGGCGAGATCTCCGAGGCCGAAGGTCACCACCCGGGCCTGCTGACCGAGTGGGGCAAAGTCACCGTGACTTGGTGGAGCCACTCGATCAAAGGCCTGCACCGCAACGACTTCATCATGGCCGCGCGCACTGACGAAGTGGCCAAGACTGCAGAAGGACGCAAGTAATGCATTTCGACGCCATCGGCCGGGTACCCGGCGACCCGATCCTCGGCTTGATGGAGGCGTATGCGCAGGACACCAACCCGCGCAAATTCGACTTGGGCGTTGGCGTCTATAAGGATGCCCAGGGCCTGACGCCGATCCCTGAAGCGGTGAAAATCGCCGAAGCGCGACTGGTCGACAGCCAGGACACCAAGACCTACATCGGTGGCCACGGCAACCCGCTGTTCGGCAAAGTCATCAACGAGTTGGTGCTTGGCGCCGACTCCAAGCTGATCGCCGAACAACGTGCCGGCGCCACCCAGACGCCGGGCGGCACTGGTGCGCTGCGTCTGGCGGCTGACTTCATCGCTCAATGCCTGCCAGGCAAAGGCGTGTGGTTGAGCAACCCGACCTGGCCGATTCACGAAACCATTTTCGCGGCGGCCGGGGTCAAGGTCAGTCACTACCCATACGTGGGCAGCGACAACCGCCTCGACGTCGAAGGCATGCTCGCCGTGCTCAATCAAGTGCCGAAAGGTGATGTGGTGCTGCTGCACGCGTGCTGCCACAACCCGACCGGTTTCGACTTGAACCACGACGACTGGCAGCGCGTGCTTGATGTGGTGCGCAGCCGCAATCTGCTGCCGCTGATCGACTTTGCCTACCAGGGTTTTGGCGACGGTCTGGAACAGGATGCGTGGTCGACACGGTTGTTCGCGGCTGAGATCCCCGAGTTGTTGATTACCAGTTCTTGCTCGAAGAATTTCGGCTTGTATCGCGACCGCACCGGCGCGCTGATTGTCTGCGCGAAAAGCGCTGACAAGCTCATCGACATCCGTAGTCAATTGGCCAACATCGCCCGTAACTTGTGGTCGACACCGCCGGATCACGGTGCCGCTGTTGTTGCGACGATCCTCGCTGATCCAGAGCTGAAAGCGCGCTGGGCTGATGAAGTGGAAGCCATGCGATTGCGTATTGCGCAATTGCGCAGCGGTCTGGTTGAAGCACTGGAGCCTCACGGTTTGCGCGAGCGTTTTGCGCACATTGGCGTGCAGCGCGGCATGTTTTCTTACACCGGGCTGTCGCCGGAGCAAGTGAAACAACTGCGCGAGCATCACAGCGTGTACATGGTCAGCTCAGGCCGCGCGAACGTCGCCGGCATCGACGCCACGCGCCTCGCGCTGCTGGCCGAAGCGATCGCCAACGTCAGCAAATAACACCGCAATCCCCTGTAGGAGCTGCCGCAGGCTGCGATCTTTTGATCGTTCCCACGCTCCGCGTGGGAATGCAGCCCGGGACGCTCTGCGTCCCAACAGCGGACGCAGAGCGTCCATTGAGGCGTTCCCACGCAGAGCGTGGGGACGATCAATCACCACAGTTTTTGCGCCCCCCTGCGGCCATCTGTCGCATTATTTTGAATTAAAAGTCTGATTGTCATTTTTCCTGCTGTATCCTGCGCAGGCTTTGTAAAAGCGCGGATCTACCAGATCTATCAACAGACTTAGCGAGGAGCGCAACCATGCACGAGATTCCTAATCTCCCCTTCCCAAGCCTGCACGTACCTGAGCAGACGACCACGCAACAAGCCGGCGCCCAACAGCCCGAGCCGAAAGAAGCCGTTGAGAGCCGTCCGGCCGACAACGAAGAGTAAGACCCGTCGTACAGACCGTGTGGAAAGCGCTAACATGCGCTTTCCACACTGCCTGAACCCCGAGCCCGCCATGACTGACGAATTCTCTGAAAGCCAAGCTGCCGTACTGATCGGCGCCACCGAGAAGATGATCGATATCTGGAACCGACTCTCGCCCGAGAAACAGGCCGCCCTGCTCGCCCGTTTCGGCACTGAAGAAAACGCCCTCGCCGCACTCGTCACCACGCAACTGGTTGCGCCGGCCAAGCCGTGAATCTGCCATCCGGCAAATAGTTTTACTTTTCCCCGCCCCAGATTCCTCCACGCCGGTATCATAAGCAGCCTATCTAATCTGCCGCTCCCGTGGATCTTTACCCATGTCGTCCTCTATGTCCGAGCCCCAGCGCCCCCTGGCGGTTACGCTGCAAGTCGTTTCCATCGTCCTGTTCACCTTTATCGGTTACCTCAACATCGGCATCCCGCTGGCCGTGCTGCCGGGTTACGTCCACAGCGATCTCGGTTTCGGCGCAGTAATCGCCGGGCTGGTGATCAGCGTGCAATACCTCGCCACCCTGCTCAGCCGTCCGTACGCGGGCAAGATCATCGACAACAAGGGCAGCAAACGCGCGGTGATGATTGGCCTGGCCGGTTGTGGCTTGAGCGGCGTGTTCATGCTGATTTCGGCGTGGACACCGAACATGCCGATGCTCAGTTTGATCAGCTTGTTGATCGGTCGACTGGTGCTGGGCAGCGCTGAAAGCCTGGTTGGCTCGGGTTCAATTGGCTGGGGCATCGGCCGCGTGGGTGCGGCCAACACCGCCAAGGTTATTTCCTGGAACGGCATCGCCAGTTATGGCGCACTGGCGATCGGCGCACCGTTCGGCGTGTGGCTGGTTGGCGAGCTGGGATTGTGGAGCATGGGCGTCAGCATCATCTTGCTGGCCATTCTCGGTCTGGCGCTGGCGTGGCCGAAAACCGCCGCACCGATTGTCGCCGGCGAACGCCTGCCGTTCATGCATGTGCTCGGTAAAGTATTTCCCCACGGCTGCGGCCTGGCGCTGGGCTCGATCGGATTCGGCACCATCGCCACCTTCATCACACTCTATTACGCGACTCAGCACTGGGAAAACGCGGTGCTGTGCTTGAGCCTGTTCGGCGCGAGTTTCATCGGTGCGCGATTGCTGTTCGGCAACCTGATCAACCGCCTCGGCGGCTTCCGCGTGGCAATTGCCTGCCTGTCGGTGGAAACGCTGGGCTTGCTGTTGTTGTGGCTGGCGCCGGACGCACACTGGGCACTGGCCGGTGCGGCGTTGAGCGGTTTCGGCTTCTCGCTGGTATTCCCGGCGTTGGGCGTAGAGGCAGTGAATCTGGTGCCGGCGTCGAGCCGTGGCGCGGCGGTCGGGGCTTATTCGCTGTTCATCGATTTGTCGCTGGGGATCACCGGGCCATTGGCCGGGGCGATTGCGGCGGGATTCGGATTTGCCTCGATCTTCCTCTTCGCCGCTCTCGCCGCGGTGAGCGGTTTGGCGCTAAGCGTCTATCTGTACAAGCACACCGCCAAGTACCGCGAAGACTAGAAATCCACCTTGCCGCGCCCGGCCTTGATGCTGCCGCGTTTGGTTTTCGATTCGAGCCGACGCTTCTTCGAACCGAGGGTCGGCTTGGTCGGGCGGCGTTTCTTTTCGACTTTGGTGGCGCTGAGGATCAGTTCGACCAGCCGTTCCAGTGCATCGGCGCGGTTGGCTTCCTGCGTGCGGTATTGCTGCGCTTTGATGATCAACACGCCATCGCTGGTGATGCGACTGTCGCGCAGCGCCAGCAGCCGTTCCTTGTAGAACTCGGGCAAGGATGAGGCCGGGATGTCGAAGCGCAGGTGCATGGCGCTGGAGACCTTGTTGACGTTCTGCCCCCCGGCGCCTTGCGCGCGGATGGCGGTCAATTCGATCTCGGCATCCGGCAGATGCACATTGTTGGAAATCACCAGCATGGAAAAGCGTCCGTATTCAGAGCGTGCAGGATACGCCATGAACCCTGTAGGAGCTGCCGCAGGCTGCGATCTTTTGATCTTTTAACAAGCAAGATCAAAAGATCGCAGCCTGCGGCAGCTCCTACAGGGGGAAAATGTGCAGAAATGACAAACCCGGCACTATGGCCGGGTTTGTTGTTTCTGCTCGCGCGCTTACTTCGCGGTCGCAGGCACCGCAGCTTGAGCACTGCGCTTGTTTTTGATCACGTAGCAGACCCACATGAACACCACCCACACCGGAATCGCGTACACCGAGATCTGAATCCCCGGGATCAGCAGCATCACGCCAAGGATGAACACCACGAACGCCAGGCAGACATAGTTGCCGTACGGGTACCACAGCGCCTTGAACAGCGGCGTCTGCTTCGTCTTGTTCATGTGCTGACGGAACTTGAAGTGCGAGAAGCTGATCATCGCCCAGTTGATCACCAACGTCGCAACCACCAGCGACATCAGCAGTTCCAGCGCGCTGTGCGGGATCAGGTAGTTCAGCAACACGGCAATCACGGTCACCGCCGCCGAGGCCAGAATCGAACGCACCGGCACACCACGCTTGTCGATCTTCGCCAAGCCTTTCGGCGCATCGCCCTGCTCGGCCATGCCCAGCAACATGCGGCTGTTGCAGTAAGTGCCGCTGTTGTACACCGACAACGCCGCGGTCAGTACCACGAAGTTGAGGATGTGCGCGGCGGTGCTGCTGCCGAGCATCGAGAACACTTGCACGAACGGGCTGCCGCTGTAGGAATCGCCGGACGCGTTGAGGGTTTCCAGCAGGCTGTCCCACGGGGTCAGCGACAGCAGGATGACCAGTGCACCGATGTAGAAAATCAGGATGCGGTAGATGACCTGATTGATCGCTTTCGGGATCACGGTTTTCGGCTTGTCGGCTTCTGCTGCGGTGAAACCGAGCATTTCCAGACCGCCGAAGGAGAACATGATGATCGCCATGGCCATCACCAATCCGCTGACGCCGTTCGGGAAGAACCCGCCGTGCGACCACAGGTTGGTTACCGACGCTTGCGGGCCGCCGTTGCCGCTGACCAGCAGGTAGCTGCCGAGCGCAATCATGCCGACGATCGCCACAACCTTGATGATCGCGAACCAGAATTCGGCTTCACCGAAAACTTTGACGTTGGCCAGGTTGATCGCGTTGATCAGCACGAAGAAGGCTGCCGCAGAGGCCCAGGTCGGAATGTCCGGCGCCCAGTAGTGGATGTACTTGCCGACCGCGGTCAGCTCCGACATGCCCACCAGAATGTACAGAATCCAGCAGTTCCAGCCCGACAGGAAACCGGCAAAGCCTCCCCAGTACTTGTGCGCAAAGTGGCTGAAGGAACCGGCCACCGGCTCCTCGACGATCATTTCACCCAGCTGGCGCATGATCATGAAGGCGATGAAGCCGCAGATGGCGTAGCCGAGGATCATCGACGGGCCGGCGGATTTCAGTACCCCGGCCGAGCCGAGGAACAATCCGGTACCGATCGCGCCACCGAGGGCGATCAGTTGAATGTGGCGATTTTTCAGGCCGCGTTTCAGCTCGCCTGATTGCGAGGGTTGTCCACTCATGAAAAAGGTCTCACGCAAGGTTTGATGATGTTCAGTAGACGTTGCTGCAAGGTTGCGATTTCAAGCAGCCCCGATCAAACCCCAGCGCAGGCACCAGGAGTTCAGCTCAATTACAACGGTCATGCGTCACCTGTTTGTTTTTATCTGTGACGAAATCGAACCCGAAACGCTTGTGGCGCGACGGAGTGAACAAGGCGGGTAGCCTTGAGTTTTGCGCGATTACGCAGAGGGTCACAGTTAAAACGCGGCGCATTGTACACCGCTAACCCCCTGCTGCCAGACCCCGCTGGATCAGCGTGGCGGTTGCCGGGATTGCGTGTGTCCGTTTCGAGAGGCTCGAACGGCTGCAAAATTTGAGTCAGGCCTTTGCAGGCCATCGACGTGGACGAGGAAAAAACCGTCCCACGGAGAGAAGTGGAAATCAGTCACGGCGTTCATTGCGCCTCCTTGTTGTTATGCACCTGCACGGCAGGCATGGGGCGCATCTCACCCTGCAAACGTCGCTGAAACAAGCGGCCCAGAGCCTTGCGTCGGGCCCGGCCCACTGGGCTTCGGAAGCTTTTCCTTACACCCACGCGGGAACCTGCCATTCACGGGGATTTAGCGGCTTTTTCGTAAACATTTCTTTACGAGTCGTAACGCAGAGTTTCCATTTCAGAATTTTCTGTAGGACGTCTGTTGTTTGACGGTCATCGGGGTTTTAGCCACGAATTAATTTGTTGAGACCACCGGCCCATTCGCGAGCAAGCCCGCTCCCACAGGGAGATCGCATTCCAAATGTGGGAGCGGGCTTGCTCGCGAAGAGGCCGATCAGACACCAAACATCTTTCTTCAGACGAAAAAAAACGCCAACCCTGCGGTTGGCGTTTTTGCTCGAGCTTGAAGCTTGCCGCTAGAAGCTCACAGCCGCCTTATTCAGGCTTGCGACGACCAAACCCCGGACGCTGACCGGAACCGGCCGGCGCACCGCGGCGCTTGCCCGACGGCTTGTCGCCATCAACCAGCTTGATCCCCGGACGCTTCGACGTCGGTTTAGCCGGACGCTTGTTGGTGGTGTCTGCTGGACGATCCGCCACTGGCGTACCGCGACCGGCAGGCGCGCCACGCTCGCCACGTTCAGTGCGACCGTTGGCCGGACGCGGAGCGCGCTCGCCGTCACGGGCAACCGGCTTGCGGGCTGGACGCTCGCCTTCGATCTGCGGCTCACGGCTTGGGCGTGGGCCGGTCGGTGCGCCAGCGGCTGGACGCAGAGTACGTACGCGCTCGGTCTTGCCCATCGGACGCGACGATTTACGCTGCATACGCTCAAGCTTGTCTTTGCTCTTGGCGTTCAGTTGCGGCATCGCCACTGGCGTCAGGCCGACTTCAGCACTGAGGATGTCGACTTCGTACTGGCTCATTTCGCGCCAGCGGCCCATCGGCAGGTCGGAGTTGAGGAACACCGGACCGAAACGCACGCGCTTCAGACGGCTGACCACCAGACCCTGGGATTCCCACAGACGACGAACCTCACGGTTACGGCCTTCCATCACCACGCAGTGGTACCAGTGGTTGAAGCCTTCGCCACCCGGCGCCTGCTTGATGTCGGTGAACTTGGCCGGGCCGTCTTCGAGCACCACGCCAGCCTTCAGACGCTCGATCATCTCGTCGTCGACTTCACCGCGTACACGCACGGCGTACTCGCGGTCCATCTCGTAGGACGGGTGCATCAGGCGGTTGGCCAGCTCACCGTCGGTGGTGAACATCAGCAAACCGGTGGTGTTGATGTCGAGACGACCGATGTTGATCCAGCGACCTTCTTTCGGACGCGGCAGCTTGTCGAACACGGTCGGACGGCCTTCCGGGTCGTCACGGGTGCAGATCTCGCCATCGGGTTTGTTGTACATGATCACGCGGCGTACCGATTCGGCCGCTTCTTCGCGCTTGATCACCTTGCCATCAATAGTGATGGCGTCGTGCAGATCGACACGCAGACCGAGGGTGGCGTCTTTGCCATTGACCTTGATCCGGCCCTGGCTGATCCAGGATTCCACGTCACGGCGCGAGCCGACGCCGATACGGGCGAGGACTTTCTGCAGTTTTTCGCCTGCTGGGCCGATTGGCTGGTCGTCTTGCTGATCTTTGATACTCATCTGGGCACCTCCCGGTGTGGTCCGTTCAGGCGCTCTGAATTGGGGGCCTGAAGCATTGAAATCTGGGTTCTTGGCCGAAGGGATCGGCGAAGGGTCGCGAATCATACGCGGATGTGCGCCATCGCGCATCAGAGACTAGCTGATCGATCGGCAGTTATTTCTTTTTCCGCCGACCGGCGCCACCGAGTTTGATCAGGCGCAGCGCGGCTTCGGCAAGTACCGTGCGCTTGTCGTCCTTGTCGAGTTTCTTCCAGGCTTTGATTTCACGCTTGCTGCGGCCGCAGCCGAGGCAGATGTCGTCGGTGAATTTGCAGAGGCTGATGCACGGGTCTTTTGTCGAACTCATAACTATCCTTCAACACAATTCCTGTAGGAGCTGAGCTTGCTCGCGAAAGCGCTGTGTCAGTCACATTAATGGTGTCTGACACTCCGCTTTCGCGAGCAAGCTCAGCTCCTACAAAAGAACGAGCAGCGGTCAGTCTTCGAATTCGCGGCGTTCGGCTTCGATGGCTTCGGCCAGTGCGCGGGCTTCGGCTTCTTCTTCGCTCAGCTCGGGTTCGGGCGCGGGTTGTTCGAGGGCGGCGACGGCGGCCAAGAGCTTTTCGCGGGCTTCGGCGACGCCGAGAATGTCCTCTTCCGGTTCGGCTTCTGGCTCGGCTTCAAGTTCAACTTCAATGACGGGCTCGGGCTCAGACTCAATTTCTGTTTCGGGCATCGGCGCCTCACCGTCCGCCGCATCCCGCAGCAAATCGTCGAAGTCGGTCTTGATCCCCTCCTCCATGCTGTCCAGTTCCAGCAGCAAGGTATGGAAACTGGTTTCTTCCTTCTCTTCCTCCGGCTCGGCACTGGCGTCGGCCAGTTCCTGCAGACTCTGCGGCACCGGCGCGTCGTCGAAATCGAGCACCGGATCGGTTTCCATTTCGCGCAGCTCGGCCAGTGGCGGCAGGTCTTCGAGGTTCTTCAGGTTGAAGTGATCGAGAAACATCTTGGTAGTCGCAAACATCGCCGGTTTGCCCGGCACGTCGCGATAACCGACAACGCGAATCCACTCGCGCTCCAGCAAGGTTTTGACGATGTTGCTGTTCACCGCCACACCGCGCACGTCTTCGATCTCGCCACGGGTAATCGGCTGGCGATAGGCGATCAGCGCAATAGTCTCCAGCAACGCACGGGAATAACGCTGCGGGCGCTCCTCCCAGAGTCGGCCAACCCACGGCGAAAACTTCTCGCGAATCTGCAAGCGATAGCCCGACGAGACTTCCTTGAGCTCGAACGCACGGCCCTCGCAGGACTTGCCGAGCAGGGTCAGGGCTTTCTTGAAGACTGCAGGCTCAGGCCGTTCGCCCTCTTCGAACAGTTCAAAAAGACGCTCAAGGGATTGCGGCTTTCCCGAGGCCAACAGAAAGGCTTCAAGCAGGGGTGCCAGCTCGCGGGGTTCAGTCAGGTTCATGTTTCGACTCGTTATTCGGCTCGGGCTCGCACGTGGATCGCGGCGAACGGCTCATTCTGCACCAGCTCGACCAAGGATTCCTTGACCAGTTCAAGGATTGCCATAAAGGTCACCACCACACCCAGCCTGCCCTCTTCGGCAGTGAACAGCTCGACAAACGGCACAAAACCGCCGCCCTTGAGCCGTTCCAGCACATCGCTCATGCGTTCGCGGGTGGACAGTGCTTCACGACTGACCTGGTGGCTTTCAAACATGTCGCCACGGCGCAGCACTTCGGCCATGCACATCAAAATTTCTTCCAGCGCGACATCCGGCAACAGCTTGCGCGCGCGGGCTTCCGGGGCATCGAGCTTGGGCACGACCACGTCGCGGCCGACGCGGCTGAGGTTGTCGATACCTTCAGCGGCAGCCTTGAAACGCTCGTATTCCTGCAAACGGCGGATCAGTTCGGCGCGCGGGTCGTCTTCTTCATCTTCGACAGTTTCAGCGCGCGGCAGCAGCATGCGCGACTTGATCTCGGCGAGCATCGCGGCCATCACCAGATACTCGGCGGCGAGTTCCAGGCGCACTGACTGCATCAACTCGACGTAACCCATGTACTGCCGGGTGATTTCCGCCACCGGGATGTCGAGGATGTTGATGTTTTGTTTGCGGATCAGGTACAGCAGCAGGTCGAGCGGGCCTTCGAATGCCTCGAGAAAGACCTCGAGCGCATCCGGCGGGATGTACAGGTCGAGCGGCATTTCCATGACCGCCTGGCCATAGACCATGGCAAACGGCAGTTCCTGCTGAGCATCGGCCTGGGGATCGACAACGGTTTCCACTGCGGACATTCAGGCCTCGACCATGAATGGCGTCGGATCGCCGCAACCGACGCGCACCACTTCCGGGTCGTCGCCGGTCAGGTCGATCACGGTGGAGGCCTTGATGCCGCCGAAACCGCCGTCCACGATCAAGTCCACCTGGTGTTCGAGCAACTGACGCATTTCGTACGGATCGCTGAGCGGGTCTTCATCGCCGGGCATGATCAGGGTCACGCTCATCAGCGGCTCGCCCAGTTCGGCCAGCAGCGCCAGCGCAATCGGATGGCTCGGCACGCGCAGGCCGATGGTGCGCTTCTTCGGGTGCAGCAACAGGCGCGGCACTTCGCGGGTGGCGTTGAGAATAAAAGTGTAAGGCCCCGGCAGGTGCGCCTTGAGAATGCGGAAGGTGCCGGTGTCGATCTTGGCGTAATTGCCCAGTTGCGACAGGTCGCTGCAGATCAGCGCGAAGTTGTGCTTTTCATCGAGCTGACGCAGGCGTCGCACGCGCTCGATGGCAGTCTTGTCGCCGATTTGGCAACCGATCGCGTAGGAAGAGTCCGTGGGATACACCACTACCCCGCCCTTGCGGATGATCTCGACCGCCTGTTTGATCAGGCGCGCTTGCGGGTTTTCCGGATGAATCTGGAAAAATTGACTCACATTCTCTACCTGTTCAGACGGCGGCAATATCTGTGTCATGTTTGAACCGACACCATAGGGGTGGAAGGTCCTCGGGAACCGGCCGGTACTGGCCGATCTCGGACCAGCCGCCAGGGCCATGGAAGTCACTGCCGGCACTGACCAGCAGACCGAACTCACGGGCAAGGATTGCCAGGCTGCCCACCTGTTCCGCAGGCTGGTGGCCATTGACCACCTCGATTGCATGCCCGCCTGCTTGAATATAGTCGGCAATCAGCTTTCGGCGCTTGCTGCGGGTGAAATCGTAGTGCCACGGATGCGCCAGACTGACCCAGGCATTGGCGGCCCGCAACGTGCCGACGGTGTCTTCCAGCGTCGGCCAGTGCAGCTTGACGTCGCCCAGCTTGCCGGCGCCGAGCCACTTGCGGAACGCCTCGGCGCGATCCTTGACGAAACCTTCACGTACCATCCAGTCAGCGAAATGCGGACGGGCCGGCGCGTTGCCGCTGTCGCCCAGTTCCTGCTGGATTTTCCGCGCGCCGTCGAGGGCGCCGGGCATGCCTTTGAGGGCGAGCTTGCGGCTTATTTCTTCCGACCGCAGCCAGCGCCCATCGTGCAATTTGGCGATGGCCTCGACCAACGGCGCGGCGTTGACGTCGAAACCGTAGCCCAGCACATGAATGGTTGCGCCGCCCCAAGTGCAGGACAATTCGACGCCGTTGACCAGTTGCATGCCCAATTCTTTGGCGGTCGCGCGCGCTTCAGCGAGGCCTTCGAGGGTGTCGTGGTCGGTCAACGCCAGGACTCGCACGCCGTTTTCGAACGCACGCGCAACCAGAACCGCAGGCGCCAGTGCGCCATCGGAGGCCGTGCTATGGCAGTGCAAATCAACATTCACGGAGAGTTGTAACCTCAAATCAGCTGGCGCTATCGCGCGCCCATATGTTTGTTATTATGCCGCCACATCCAGCTTCTGGCTCTTACTGTGAAACAATTCATCGATTTCATCCCGCTTCTGCTGTTTTTCATCGTTTACAAACTTGATCCACGGGTGGTCGATGTCGCGGGCCATGAAGTCACTGTAGGCGGTATTTACAGCGCCACCGCGATGCTGATCATCAGTTCCCTGGTGGTGTACGGCGCGCTTTTCATCAAACAGCGCAAGCTGGAAAAGAGCCAGTGGCTGACCCTGATCGCGTGTCTGGTGTTCGGTAGCCTGACGCTGGCCTTCCACAGCGAAACCTTCCTCAAGTGGAAAGCCCCGGTGGTCAACTGGCTGTTTGCCGTCGCGTTCATTGGCAGCCACTTCATCGGCGACCGCCTGCTGATCAAACGGATCATGGGCCACGCGCTGACCCTGCCGGATCCGGTCTGGACGCGCCTGAACATCGCCTGGATCGCCTTTTTCCTGTTCTGCGGGGCCGCCAACCTGTTCGTCGCCTTCACCTTCCAGAGCTACTGGGTGGACTTCAAGGTGTTCGGCAGCCTGGGCATGACCCTGGTGTTCCTGGTCGCACAGGGCATTTACCTGTCGCGCCATCTGCACGATGCCGATACCCCAACAACACCAAAAACCGAGGACTGACATGCTCTACGCAATCATTGCCACCGACGTCGCCAACTCGCTGGAAGCCCGCCTGGCCGCGCGCCCTGCGCATCTGGAACGCCTGCAAGCGCTCAAGGGCGAAGGCCGCATCGTATTGGCCGGCCCACACCCGGCGGTCGACAGCAATGATCCGGGCGCCGCGGGTTTCACCGGCAGCCTGATCGTCGCCGAGTTCGACTCCCTGAGCGCTGCTCAGGCATGGGCTGATGCGGATCCGTATATTGCGGCGGGTGTGTATGCCAATGTGGTCGTGAAGCCATTCAAACAAGTACTCCCTTAAACAGATCTGCAGTGTGCCGAGGGGTTCTGTGGCGAGGGGATTTATCCCCGTTGGGTGGCGAAGCCGCCCCAAAGCCATCCAATGCGGTGTGCCTGACACACCGCATGCACCCATTTCAGGACTGCTACGCAGTCCAACGGGGATAAATCCCCTCGCCACAAATACTCATCTGACTCAAATACTCATCTATCCAAAAAATACCCACCTGCCACAAAACCCTCATCTGTCACAAAAACCCCATCAGCCACCAACATCCCTTCCCGCGCACTGAACCTTCTCGCTTCTCACCCATCTCAATCGCTCATTATTCTCGTTCGTCTGCCGACAACCTGCCCACTATCCATTGGGAAGCAGGTGTTGCGATGCGCAAGGGTTCGTTGTGTCTGATGTTGATCACGCTGTCGATCATGGCGCCCGCCCATGGTGAGGAAATCGCCGAAGGCGGCAATTCCACGCCATTGTCATTAAGCGCCGGCAGCCAGATCACCGAGTTGCAGCAGCGCCTCAAGGCCAGCGAGCAGCAGCGAGAAGAACTGAACAAACAACTGCAAAATGTCGACAACGAACGCGAAAGCGCTCAGCTCGCCCGGTTGCGCCAGGAGAACCAGCGCCTCAAGCTGCAACTCAAGGAAGCACAGGCCAGCCCGCTCCCGCGTTTGTTGACCGATCAACAGCAGTGGTTCGTCACGGGAGCCGGGGTAGCGCTATTGGCGCTGCTCTGCGGTATCTTTGCCAGTGGAGCAAGCCGAAAACGTCGGCAATGGCTAAATTGAGTGAGTCATGAGCGAGCTGTTACTGATTGATGATGACCAGGAGTTGTGCGAACTCCTGAGTTGCTGGTTAAGCCAGGAAGGCTTCCAGGTGCGCGCCTGCCACGATGGCCAGAGCGCCCGTAAAGCGTTGGCCGAAACCGCTCCGGCGGCGGTGGTGCTGGACGTGATGCTGCCCGACGGCAGCGGTCTGGAACTGCTCAAGCAGTTGCGCAACGATCACGCTGATCTGCCGGTGTTGATGTTGTCGGCCCGTGGCGAACCGCTGGATCGTATCCTCGGCCTGGAACTCGGCGCCGACGATTATCTGGCCAAACCGTGTGACCCGCGTGAATTGACCGCGCGCCTGCGCGCCGTATTGCGCCGCAGTCACCCGGCCGCCGTGTCGACGCAACTAGAGCTGGGCGACCTGAGTTTCAGCCCGGTGCGCGGTGTGGTCAGCATCGAGGAGAAAGAACTGACCCTCACTGTTTCCGAAAGTCGTTTGCTCGAAGCGCTGCTCAAGCAGCCCGGCGAACCACTGGACAAGCAGGAACTGGCGCAGATCGCCCTTGGCCGCAAACTGACGCTGTACGACCGCAGCCTCGACATGCATGTCAGCAACCTGCGCAAAAAGATCGGCCCCCACCCCGACGGCCGCCCGCGCATCGTCGCCCTGCGCAGCCGGGGTTACTACTACAGCCTCTGAACCGCACATTTCCCCGCCCAACGGTGAGCGACGCCTCCCCCTGTAGGAGCTGCCGAAGGCTGCGATCTGATCGTTCCCACGCTCTGCGTGGGAACGCAGCCGGGGACGCTCTGCGTCCCACAGTCAAAAGATCGCAGCGTGCCGCAGCTCCTACAGGGGTATGTGTAAGGCTGATGACGAAACGTCTTTACCCAAGCTTTACGTAGCGCTGACCGCCGCTGACCTTGATCTCCGTAATCTGAACTCATCCGGAACGTACCGGGAACGAGACAAGGAGATTCACCATGCGCAAGACTCTTATCGCTCTGATGTTCGCTGCCGCTCTGCCAACCGTCGCCATGGCCATGCCGCAAGATGGCGGCCCGATGGGTGGCCCGCTCGACGGCCCACGCCACGGCGGTCAGATGCACGGCATGCACGGCAAGGGCCCGTACAGCCAACTCGACCTGTCCCGCGAACAACGCGAGCAGATCCGCAAGATCATGGGCGAGCAGATGCACGAGCGTAAGCAAGTGGTCGACAAGTACCTGGAAAAACTCTCGCCAGCGGATCAGAAAGCCCTGAAAGACGAGATGGCCGCCAACCACAAGAAAGGCGAGGCCGATGTTCGTGCGGTGCTGAAGCCGGATCAACAGAAGAAATTCGACGAGATCCAGAAAAAGCAGGCTGAACGCCGCGCCGAATGGGCCGAGTTCAAGGCGTGGAAAGCGCAACAGCCGCAAAAAGCGCAATAATGTTCTGACCATGGCCCAACGGCTACCCCCGTTGGGCCTTTTTGCACTTGCCCCTGTAGGAGCTGCGGCACGCTGCGATCTTTTGACTGTGGGACGCAGAGCGTCCCCGGCTGCATTCCCACGCAGAGCGTGGGAACGATCAGATCGCAGCGTGCCGCAGCTCCTACAGTGGTTTATGTTTGATTGAGGATTTTCTGTGCGTTCATTGTTCTGGCGTATTCTCGCGAGCTTCTGGCTGGCCATCGCTCTGGTGGCCGGGTTGTCGATTCTGCTCGGGCACATGCTCAATCAGGACGCGTGGATCCTCAGTCGCCATCCGGGCCTCAACACCCTGGCCGCTGAATGGACGCAGTCATACGAAGCGCAAGGCGAGGAAGCCGCTCAGGACATCCTCGAACAACGCAAACGTCAATATCACATCGACGTCCAGGTGCTGAACGAATCCGGCGATCCGGTCGTACGTGGCACCTTCCCGCGCCGCGCCGCCGCGTTCGAAGCGCGACAGAACAACGATGACCGCCGCCTGCCATGGCGCCGCCTCACTGACGAATTCACCAGCGAAAAAACCGGCGACACCTACCTGTTCATCTACCGCATCCCGCACCCGGAACTCGACGCCTGGCACCGCGAAAGCCTGCTCTGGCCGCTGAGTGCGTTGGGCATCGCGCTGGTGGTGCTGACCCTGTTCAGCTTGCTGGTAACTTTCTCCATCACCCGCCCGCTCAGTCGATTACGCGGCGCGGTGCATGATCTGGGGCAGACCACCTATCAGCAAAACAGCCTGGCCAAACTGGCTAACCGCCGCGATGAATTCGGCGTGCTCGCCACTGACTTCAACCGCATGGGTGCGCGCCTGCAAAGCCTGATCGGCAGTCAACGCCAGTTGCTGCGCGACGTTTCCCATGAATTACGTTCACCACTGGCAAGGCTGCGCATTGCTTTGGCGCTGGCCGAACGGGCCAACCCTGAAGAGCGCGAAAAGCTTTGGCCGCGCCTGACCCGCGAGTGCGATCGCCTCGAAGCCTTGATCAGCGAGATTCTGGTGCTGGCGCGGGTCGATGCAGACAACGCCAGTGCGGAAGACGTGGATCTGAATGCGCTGCTCGGCACTTTGCAGAAAGACGCGAAACTCGGTTCGCCCGAGCAGACAGTGCGTCTGGACGTTGAACCGAATCTGCAACTCAAAGGTTGGCCGACGATGATTGAGCGGGCCGTCGATAATCTTCTGCGTAATGCTCAGCGCTTCAACCCCGAGGGTCAGGCGATTGAAATGCAGGCCTCGCGTCAGGGCGAAAAAATTGTCGTCAGCGTGCGCGACCATGGGCCGGGGGTGCAGGCCGAACATTTGAGTCAGTTGGGTGAACCGTTCTATCGGGCGCCGGGGCAGACGACGGCGGGACATGGTTTGGGCCTGGCGATTGCGCGCAGGGCGGCGGAACGGCATGGCGGGAGTCTGACGTTGGCCAATCATCCGCAGGGCGGGTTTATTGCCAGTCTGGAATTGCCGCTGGTGCCAGGCGCGGTGGTTCAGCCGTAGATTTTCGATGATGCAAAAAGATCGCAGCCTGCGGCAGCTCCTACAGGAAAACGCATTCCAATGTAGGAGCTGCCGCAGGCTGCGATCTTTTGACTCTAAGCTTTACCCGGCCAGGCGCTGACGAACTCGGCCAGGTCAACCTTCTCCGCCACACGCGGTTCTTTCTGCGGTGTGCCGAGGTAGAGGAATGCGATAACCTCTTCACCTTCGGTCAGGCCCAAACCCTGCGCCACGTGCCGGGAATACGCCAAATCCCCGGTACGCCACACCGCGCCAATCCCCTGCGCATACGCCGCCAGCAAAATCCCGTGCGCCGCACACCCGGCTGCGAGCAATTGCTCAGCTTTCGGATACTTCACGTGTTCCTGCAATTTAGCGATCACCACAACCACCAACGGCGCTCGCAGCGGGCCGTTGCGGGCCTTGTCGATCATCGCTTCGGTGACTTCGCCTGCCTGCTGCTGCGCCGCTTCGGCCAGCAACTCGCCCATTTGCTCGCGCGCCGCGCCTTCGACGGTCAGGAAGCGATACGGCTGCAAATGCCCGTGATCCGGCGCACGCAAGGCTGCGCCAAACAAGGCTTCGCGCTGTTCGGCAGTAGGGGCCGGTTCGACCAGTCGTGGAACGGAAACACGGTTGAGCAACGCGTCGAGAGCCTGCATCGGCCACCTCCTGAAAAATATGTGCGGCTATTCTAGCTGTAACTGCCAACAGGATGCCGGTTTACATGCCCTGCCCCGCAGGTAGAATGGCGCCCTCCCCACCACAGCCCGAGCGGACTTCATGGCGTTGCCGACCTTACGGATCATTGGTTTCATCATCGGCATCTTCCTGATCACGCTGGCTGTCGCCATGGTCGTGCCCATGGCCACCCTGGTGATTTTCGATCGCACCAGCGATCTGCCGTCGTTCCTCTGGGCGAGCATGATCACCTTCGTCGCCGGCCTCGCGCTGGTGATTCCGGGTCGGCCCGAACACATTCATTTGCGCCCGCGTGACATGTATTTGCTCACCGTCAGCAGTTGGCTGGTGGTGTGCATTTTCGCCGCGCTGCCGTTTCTGCTGACCCAACACATCAGCTACACCGACTCGTTTTTCGAGAGCATGTCCGGGATCACCGCCACCGGTTCGACCGTGCTCAATCATCTCGATGACATGTCCCCCGGCATCCTGATGTGGCGCTCGTTGCTGCACTGGATCGGCGGCATCGGCTTTATCGGTATGGCGGTGGCAATTCTGCCGCTGTTGCGCATCGGTGGCATGCGCCTGTTCCAGACCGAATCGTCCGACCGCTCGGAAAAGGTCATGCCGCGCTCGCACATGGTGGCGCGCCTGATCGTCGCGGCGTACGTCGGCATCACCATTGTCGGCAGCCTCGCGTTCTGGTGGGCCGGGATGAGCCCGTTCGATGCGATCAATCACGCGATGTCGGCGATTTCCACCGGCGGTTTCTCGACCTCCGACCAGTCGCTGGCCAAGTGGACGCAACCGGCGGTGCACTGGGTTGCGGTGGTGATCATGATTCTCGGCAGCCTGCCGTTCACCCTGTACGTGGCGACCATGCGCGGCAACCGCAAGGCGTTGATCCGCGATCAGCAGGTGCAGGGTTTGCTGGGGATGTTGCTGGTGACCTGGCTGGTACTCGGCACCTGGTATTGGTGGACGACCAACCTGCATTGGCTGGACGCGCTGCGCCACGTAGCGCTGAACGTGACCTCGGTGGTCACCACCACTGGTTTCGCCCTCGGCGATTACAGCCTGTGGGGCAACTTCTCGCTGATGCTGTTTTTCTATCTGGGTTTTGTCGGCGGCTGCTCCGGCTCGACGGCGGGTGGGATCAAGATTTTCCGTTTCCAGGTCGCCTACATCCTGCTCAAGGCCAACCTTAATCAGTTGATTCATCCACGCGCGGTGATCAAGCAGAAGTACAACGGTCACCGTCTCGACGAAGAGATCGTGCGTTCGATTCTGACCTTTTCGTTCTTCTTCGCCATCACCATTTGCGTGATCGCCCTGCTGCTGTCGCTGCTTGGCGTCGACTGGATGACTGCGCTGACCGGCGCTGCCAGCACCGTGTCCGGCGTCGGCCCGGGCCTGGGCGAAACCATTGGCCCGGCGGGCAACTTTGCCACCCTGCCGGATGCGGCGAAGTGGATTCTGTCGTTCGGCATGCTGCTTGGCCGACTCGAGATCATTACTGTGTTTGTGCTGTGTATTCCGGCATTTTGGCGTCATTGACCGCGTTCGGGGCCTGCAACAGTCGCGCCCGGTAATCGCCGGGCGTGGTGTCGAACCAGCGGCGGAAGGCGCGGAAGAAGTTGCTCGGATCGGCAAAACCCAACAGATATGCGATTTCCAGCAAGGTCATGCTCGGTTGCGCCAAATACTGCTCGGCCAGTTCACGACGGGTGTCATCGAGCAGTTGCTGAAAACTCGTGCCCTCCTCCTGCAAGCGCCGCTGCAACGTGCGCTGAGATAGATGCAGGGTCTGCGCCACGGTGTCGCGCTTCGGCTCGCCTTGCGGGAGTAAACGGCACAGCACCTGCCGTGCCTTGTGCGTGACCCGGCTCTCGGAAAACCGCGCCAGATATTCCCCGGCAAAACGATCGTGCAGCAGCGCCATCGCCTCGTTGGCGGTGGGCAGCGGCGCTTCCATGTCAGCGCGCTCGAAAATCAGCGCATCGTACGGTGCGTTGAACACCAACGGCGCGTGAAAGGCTTGTTTATACGGTTCGAGATCGGCGGGTTGGGCGCCCTGCACCAACACTTTGACAGGGTGCAGCGTACGCCCGCTCAACCAGCCGCACAGGCCCAACGCGCAGGCCAGAGAGGCTTCGGCGCTTTGTCGGGTCGGCGGCAGATGATCGCCATGCACGGTCAGAATCAGCGCGTAGCCTTCTTCGAGCAGACGAAAACTCAGGTCGGCACTTTCGGCGATGATCCGCTGATAGCGCACCAGCCGTTGAAAGCCTTCAGCGAGCGTATTGCTCGACATCAGCGCGTAACCGGCGACATGAAACGATGCCGGTCGCACCACTTTGCCCATGTTCAGGCCGATCGCCGGATTACCGGACAGCTCGACCGCCCGTTGCCAGAGCCGGGTCATGGAATCTTGCGGGAAGCGCGCATCCGGATCATCCAGAGCCGTGTAATCGAGCCCCAGTTGCTTGAACAGAACCCGGCAATCCAGGCCGTCCATCTCCAATGCTTTGACAATCCCCATCGCCCAGCTTGCAGAAGTCGTTCGTTCGCTCATGGCGTTTTTCTTTTACATGATGGGCCGCATGTTACGGCCTGATTTGCGAAGGATACTAAAGTGGCGCCGATTGTCACTGGCCCACGCCAATGATCACTCTAGACTCAAATAAGCTACCCGCAGAACAACTCGTCGCCAGAACAATAACCACAGAGAACGCGGTCGTGGAAAACATCAAGCAATTCAACAGCTTCGCTGAGTTCTATCCGTATTACCTCAGTGAGCACAACAACAGCACCTGCCGACGCCTGCATTTCATCGGCACGACGCTGGTTATTTTCATTCTGGCGATGACCATCGCCAAAGGCGCCTGGCTGCTGTTATTGGCCGTGCCATTGGCGGGGTACAGCTTTGCCTGGGTCGGGCATTTCTTTTTCGAGAAGAACCGGCCAGCGACTTTCCAGCATCCGCTGTACAGCCTGCTCGGCGATTTCGTCATGTACCGCGACATGATCTTGGGTCGCGTGGCGTTCTAAACAATAAGAAACACGAGGTTTGCCGATGAATGCCAATGCCTGTTTCACCCATATGAAGGATGGCACGCAGGAAGACTGGGCGATCATCGCCTCGGACTTCAGCGCCTACGCCAAACAATTGCCCTCGCGGATCATGGCGCACCTGAAATTGCTTGAAGGCGACTTCGGCGGCTTCCCGGTGGATCGCCTGACCCACTCGCTGCAAACCGCAACCCGCGCCTTTCGTGATGGTCGCGACGAGGAATACGTGGTCTGCGCGTTGCTGCATGACATTGGCGACACTCTGGGTTCTTACAACCATCCGGACATTGCGGCGGCGATTCTCAAGCCGTTTGTCAGTGCCGATAATTTGTGGATGGTGGAGAAACACGGGGTATTTCAGGGCTACTACTTCTTTCATCATCTAGGCATGGATCGGCATTTGCGCGAGCAGTTCGCCGGGCATCCGCAGTATCAGGCGACGGCCGAGTTTTGCGCCAAGTATGATGCGGCGGCGTTTGATCCGGCGTATGACACGCTGCCGTTGAGCTTCTTTGAACCGATGATGGAGCGGTTGTTTGCGCAGCCGAAGAACTCGATTTACAAGGCAGCGATGGAAGAACATAGCCCCGCCTGACTGTCACCGCCGATCAAATGTGGGAGGGGGCTTGCTCCCGAATGCGGTGTGTCAGTCAGTCAATTTTTATATGACACGCCGCTTTCGGGAGCAAGCCCCCTCCCACAGATGATTTGGGTTGTTCAAGCGAGTTCGGCGACTTTGGCCGCTCTTAGCTCCGCCTCTCGCGCCTGCGCATCCGCCAGCCGATACAACTCGATCGTGCCATCCCAATGCTCGATCAGCGCCGTACACGACTCCACCCAATCGCCGCAGTTGAGGTAATCCACCTCACCGACCTTGCGAATTTCGGCATGGTGAATGTGCCCGCAGACCACCCCGTGCAACCCGCGCTTCACGCACTCATGGGCGATGGCTTCTTCGAAGTCGCTGATAAAACTCACCGCCGTCTTCACCTTGTGCTTGAGATACGCCGACAGCGACCAATAGCCGTAGCCATAGCGCGCCCGCCAGTGGTTGAGCCAGCGATTCAGCGTCAGGGTAAATTCGTAGGCCGAATCGCCGAGGAAGGCCAGCCAGCGGTGATATCGGGTGATCACATCAAACTGATCGCCGTGAATCACCAGCAGATGCCGACCGTCCGCGGTGACGTGCACCGCTTCGTCGACCAATTGAATATTGCCCAGAATCAGCTTCGAGTAACGGCGCAAGAACTCGTCGTGATTGCCGGTGACGTAGATCACTTCGGTGCCGCGCTTGCTCATGGTCAGCAAGCGCCGGATCACGTTGGTGTGCGCTTGCGGCCAGTACATGCCGCCGCGCAGTTTCCAGCCGTCGATGATGTCGCCGACCAGATACACCTTGTCGGCGTGATAGCCCTTGAGGAACGTCGACAAGTGCTCGGCCTGGCAATCGCGCGTGCCCAGGTGCACGTCGGAGATCCACAGGGTTCGCACCCTTTGTTTGCGGCTGGGTCTGGCGAGCTCGGCGCTGGTCATGGGCAACCCTCTGCGATGTTTTCGCCACTCTGCGCGCATCCGGTGAATCGACCATGACAAGCGCGAGTCAGTCGTGTGACAGCGCACACAGTGCCGGCCGGTGTAGACTGCAGGCCTGCCCGGAGACTTGTTCATGCGCCCGATTCTCACCCTGCGTCAGTACACCCGCGATCTGATCGTCCACAGCCACGAGCACGCCCAATTGGTGTTCGGGCTGTCCGGTGCGCTGGATTTCGAGGTCGAGGGCCGTGGCAGTCAGGTGCGTCAGCAAAGTTTTGTGGTGATCCCTTCGGGTGCGCACCACGCGTGCGGCAGTCCCGATGGCAGTCGTTGCCTGGTGATGGACATTCCTGACGGGCAATGGCTGGTGGATTCGTTGGGTGAACATGCCGAGGCCAGTCGCCGTTTGCTCGATCAGCCTGCGCGCCTGTCGCTGGATTCCGGGCAGAGTCAGTTGGTCAGTTGGCTGGCGAACAGCCCGGTCAGTGATCCGTTGATCGCGCAGCAAGGCTCGGTGTTGCTGCTGGCCAGTCTCAATCATGCGAAACCAGCCGAACTGACTGCCCGCCGTTTGCCTTATGCGGCGCTGGATGCGCACATCGAGCAGAACGCGGCTTATCCGCTGCAAGTCGCCGATCTGGCGCGGGTTGCCGGGCTGTCGAGTGCGCGACTGCATGCGCGGTTTATGGCGGAATGCGGGCAGACGCCGATGGATTACATCCGCAGTCGACGCCTGCATCTGGCGGTGCAAATGCTCCGCGACACGCT
Source organism: Pseudomonas sp. 18058 (assembly GCF_902706155.1). Taxonomy (NCBI): domain Bacteria; kingdom Pseudomonadati; phylum Pseudomonadota; class Gammaproteobacteria; order Pseudomonadales; family Pseudomonadaceae; genus Pseudomonas; species Pseudomonas sp. 18058. The sequence continues at coordinate 9,023 of NZ_CACSJY010000013.1, read as the reverse complement.
TTTGCCGATGGGCGAGATTGCCAGTCGCGTCGGTTACAGCTCGCAGAGTGCCTTCTCGGCCGCCGTGCTGCGCGAGTTCGGCTCATCACCCGGCCAGCTTCGCCGCGATTCCGGCGACAAAAGACGATAGTCCGCCGACAGACTTACTGATCTCCACACGCTTAAATGTAGGAGCTGCCGAAGGCTGCGATCTTTGATCGTTCCCACGCTCTGCGTGGGAATGCAGCCCGTGACGCTCCGCGTCAATGGACGCAGAGCATCCCCAGAGTCGTTCCCACGCAGAGCGTGGGAACGATCGATTGTGTTTGAGATAGAAGGATTGCAATGACCCCGCGTACCGCCCTCGGCGCTCTGCACATTGGTGCTTTGATGTTTGGCCTGACCGGTGTGTTCGGCAAACTCGCTGCCGCCTCCCCCGCCGTGATCGTTTTCGGCCGCGCCGCTTTTGCCGTGCTCGCTCTGGCGTTTTTTGCCCGTTTCGCCAGTGCGCAGGGCTGGCGAAAACTCGAGGCTGTGGACTGGCGTCGACTGATCCTCAGCGGCGTATTGCTGGCCGGGCATTGGGTGAGTTTCTTCATTTCGGTGAAAGTCGCCGGCGTGGCCATCGCGACCTTGGGTTTTGCCAGTTTCCCGGCGTTTACGGTGATTCTCGAAGGGCTGATCTTCCGCGAACGCATTCGCGCCAACGAGATTGTGCTGGTGGTGCTGGTCAGCGTCGGCCTGATTCTGGTGACCCCGGCCTTTGATCTGGGCAGCGGCGCCACCGTTGGCTTGCTCTGGTCGGTGCTGTCGGGGCTGCTGTTCTCATTGCTGTCGCTGACCAACCGCGCCAGCTCCGGACGCATCCCGGCGGTGCAGGCGGCGCTGTGTCAAAACGTGGTGGTGGCGCTGTGTCTGCTGCCGGTCGCGGCGCCACAACTGAGCGAAGTGCGCGCGCTGGACTGGTTGTGGATCGCCCTGCTCGGCGTGTTCTGCACCGGCGTCGCTCACAGCCTGTTCGTGGCCAGTCTGGCGGTGATCAAGGCGCGTACCGCCGCGGTGGTGTTCGCGATGGAGCCGGTCTACGGCATCACCGTCGCCTGGCTGCTGTTCAATGAAAACCCGACGCCGAAGATGTTGATCGGCGGCGCGCTGATCATTGTCGCCATCGTCGTCTCGGCGCGGATGTCAGGCAATGCCGACAAGAAAACCGTCGCCGCCGAGGCCGCGTCTCACTGAGTACGATCGTTGTGGCCGAGGTCGCGGTCAGGATCGATCTGATCGCGCACCCGCTGCTTCAGCACCTTGGCTTCCGGAAAACCGCCGTCGGCCTTGCGTTCCCAGATCTGCACGCCAGCGCAGGTGATCTGAAACACCCCGCCAGTGCCCGGCACCAACGAGACTTTGCCGAGGTCGTCGCCGAAGGTGCTGAGCAGCTCCTGAGCGAGCCACGCGGCGCGCAACAGCCATTGGCATTGCGTGCAATAAGTGATGACAACTTCTGCTTTTGCGACAGTCATGTTCGCGACAACTCCTGAGACAGAGGGCGCCGCTATAATAGCCGGCTTTACCGCTTGCCCCGAGACTCACAATGCGCCGTCTGCTGTTCTGCCTGCTGCTTGGTTTCCTGCCCTTCTTCGTCCATGCCACTGAAGCGCCGCGCCCGAAAATCGGCCTGGTGCTGTCCGGCGGCGCCGCGCGCGGGCTGGCGCACATCGGCGTGCTCAAGGCTTTGGAAGAGCAAGGCATCAAGATCGATGCGATCGCCGGCACCAGCATGGGTGCGGTGGTCGGCGGCTTGTACGCCTCGGGTTACAAGATCGACGAGCTGGAAAAACTCGCGCGGAACATCGACTGGCAAGCCGCGCTGTCCGACGCGCCACCGCGTGAAGACGTGCCGTTTCGACGCAAGCAGGACGACCGCGATTTTCTGGTGAAACAGAAACTCAGCTTTCGCGACGACGGCAGCCTCGGCCTGCCATTGGGTGTGATTCAAGGACAAAACCTCTCGTTGCTGCTGGAAAGCCTGCTGGCACACACCAGTGATACCCGCGATTTCGACAAACTGCCGATCCCCTTCCGCGCCGTGGCCACCGACATCGCCAACGGTGAGAAAGTGGTATTCCGCAAAGGCCATCTGCCGCAGGTGATTCGCGCGAGCATGTCGATCCCGGCGGTGTTCGCGCCGGTCGAACTCGATGGCCGGTTGCTGGTGGACGGCGGCATGACCGACAACATTCCGCTGGATGTGGCGCGGGAAATGGGCGTCGACATCGCCATCGTCGTCGACATCGGTACGCCGCTGCGCAACCGCAAACAACTGACCACCGTGGTCGACGTGCTCAACCAGTCGATCACCCTGATGACCCGGCGCAACTCGGAAGAACAACTCGCCGCGCTGCACGCCGATGACGTTTTGATTCAACCGGCACTGGCCGCCTTCGGCGTCACCGATTTCGGCAAGGCGCAGGAAATGATCGACGCCGGTTACCGCGCGACCAAAGCCCTCGACGCCCGCCTCGCACAACTCAAGCCGAGTGAATCCCAAGACGCCGAACTCAACGCCGCCCGTTCGCCGGGCCAGCGCACGCCGGTCATCACCGCCATTCGTGTGGAGAACGATTCGAAAGTCGATGACGACGTGATCCGCTATTACATCCGTCAACCCATCGGTGAACCGCTGGATCTGGGCCGACTGCATTCGGACATGGGCACTTTGTACGGTCTCGACTACTTCGAGCAGGTGCAATACCGCGTGGTGCACAAAGGCCCGGATCACACCCTGGTGATCAGCGCGCGTGGCAAACGCAGCGGCACCGATTACCTGCGCGTCGGCCTCAATCTGTCGGACGACATGCGCGGCGACAGCGCTTTCAACCTCGGCGCCAGCTACCGCGTCAACGGCATCAACCGCCTCGGCGCGGAATGGCTGACGCGTGCGCAGATCGGCGACAAACAAGAGCTTTACACCGAGTTCTATCAGCCGCTGGACGTCGGTTCGCGCTACTTCGTCGCGCCGTATGCATCGTTCGAAGCGCAGAACGTCGAGTCGATTCTCGATAATGATCCGATCGCGCAATACCGCGTCGAGCGCTACGGTTTCGGCCTCAACCTCGGTCGGCAGATCGGCAACAACGGCGAAGTGCGTTTCGGCGTTGGCGAAGCGTGGGGCAAGGCCGATGTGCGCATTGGCGATCAGGATCTGCCGAGCGAAAGCTTCAACGAAGGCTTCTACTCGCTGAAGTACTCATACGACTCGCTGGACAATGTTTACTACCCTCACGAAGGCAAGGACATCAGCCTGACGCTGACGCAATTCGAACCCGGCCTTGGCTCGGATACACGTTATCGGCAGTGGGATTTCAAAATCGACAAAGCCATGAGTCATGGCCCCGACACGCTGATCCTCGGCGGTCGTTACGGGCGCACGCTGGACGACGCCAATGTGGTGACATCGAGCTTCCTGCTCGGCGGCGCGCGGCAGTTGTCGGGGTTCCGGGAAGATGCGATTTCCGGGCAGAACGTCAGCCTGATGCGTGCCGTGTATTTCCGCCGTCTGACACCACGCTCGTATCTGCCGCTGGACTTCCCGCTGTACGCCGGTGCTTCGCTGGAGCGTGGGCGGGCATGGAACAATGACAATGAGTTCGATAGTGGTTACATCAATGCGGCGAGTGTGTTTATCGGGTTTGACACGCCGCTGGGGCCGTTGAATTTCACGTATGGGTTGAATGATGCGGATGAGCAGGCGGTTTATCTGAACCTTGGGCAGACTTTTTGATTAGCGTTGTCTGATCTGGCGCCTTCGCGAGCAAGCCCGCTCCCACAGTTTGGAATGCGTTCCCCTTGTGGGAGCGGGCTTGCTCGCGAAGGCGTCAGTACATTCACCCCATCAATCAGCTCAGCGAATCCCCGCCAACAACGTCCGCGCCGTCTGCTTCAACGGTTCATCGCCCTCTTTGAGCAATTCATTAAGCAACGCAATCGCACTGTCGATATCGCCGTCATCAATGCAGTTCTGCGCCTGCTCAAGCTTGCCGGCGCCCTCCTCCATTTCAGGCTCTGACAGCTGCAAATCCAGCGGCTCCAGCGTCAACGCCTGCAGATCACCAAACTCATTGAGGAAGTCATCATCCAGCGGCTGCGCATCCGGCTCGGGAATCCATTCCAGCTCCGACTCCTCCGACAATGGCTGAACCGGCGCTGGAGAGTTGTCCTGCAGATCCCAACTGGAATCCATCGACAGCTCGCCCAGATTCAGTTCGAAATCATCCTCCGGCGGCGTGGGTTCGGGCTGAGCGGCAGCGATCGGTGCGGCCACCAAAACCGGCGCAACACTCGTCAGCTTCGGATGCCGATCGCGAACTGCCTGTAACTCGTGTTCATCCACTCCAAGCTGTCGCAAGTGGTTTTCCTGTTGCTCGTACGCGGCGTTATCGCCTTGGCGCCCTAAAACTTCGAGCAGTTGCACCCCGAGGTCGATGCGTTCCGGTTCCTTGGCCAAGGCATCGCGCAGTAAGCCGACGGCCTCGCCGAGTCTTCCGTAAGCGAGATAAATGCCCACCGCTTCCAGCACATCGCCTGCCGCGGGTTCTTCGCGGTGTTCGGCTGAGGCGTGGTGTCTGAATGAATCTGGACTCTGCGTTTCCTCGGTGTCGGGCTCGATGCCAAGTGGCAGCGGCGGCGCGGCAACGGTTTGCGTTTGTTGGCGACGACGCACGATCAACCCGCCAATCAGCGCGACCAACAACAGCACTAATCCGCCGAGCAGCAGCCAGTTCGGCGAATCATCTTCCGTAGCGACTGGCGCAACCACCGGAGCGGGTGCTGGCGTCACCACAGCTGGCGGCGGTTTCTGCAGCTCGGCCAGACGCGTCTGCAATTCGCCCATTTGTTTTTTGCCGTCGGTGATCAGCGCCTGTTGCTCCTGCAACTTGGCGTTCTGCTCTTCGATGGTTTTTTGCAGTTGTTGATTGAGCAACACACTGGCGGCTAACTGTTCAGCGACTGCATCGTTGGCCGGTGCGGCGGGAGTTGGTGGCGGCGGAGCAGTTTCTCGCTTGCCCTGCGCGGCCTGAACCGGCGCGGTCACAGGCTCGACAATCGGAAACGCAGAAGATTGCGCGCGGGGATCCGGCTCATCAGTGGCCGGCTCGATACCCGGCGTACCCGGCGGATCAATCAGCACGGTGTATTCGCGCAGCAATCGGCCGTTGGGCTGATTGAGTTGCACGAGGAAATTCAGGAAGGGTTCGTTAACCGGTTTGCTGGACGTCACCCGGATCATCTGGCGATTGCCATGCAGGATCGGGATGAACTTGAGGTCGTTGAGGAAAAACACCCGCTCGACCCCGGCCTCAGCGAACTCATCCGCCGTGGCCAGGCGCACCGACAGATCGTTTTGCGTCAGCCCGCCGACATCCACCAACGCGATGTCGGCCTTGAGCGGCTGATTGAGGCTTGAATGGATCGTAATGTCACCCAGCCCCAACGCCATCGACCACGTCGAGTAACTGAATAGCCCGGCCAGCAGCAGCCATTTGCCACCACTGCGCCGTACCACGTGCCAACTTGCGAGCATGAGCATCCCTTAAATAAGCAAAACCGACTTCTATGCGTTCGCACATCCGGTACGAACACGATATTGCCCAGTAGTTCTTATAGTCGGCTCAGTGCGATCTCTCAAAAAATCGGCACAGGGTTGTGCCTCAAGATTTTTCCAGGTTGGTCAGAATGTGCGCGTGAACACGCATGCACACCTTTAAATCCGCCTCGTCGACGCCTTCGAACAATTCGTGGCGCAACTGCGTGGCAATGGTTTCAATTTGTTCAATGAGCGGCAGCGCGGGGGCGCAGAGGACAATTTTTTTCGCCCGACGGTCTTCCATCACGGACTGGCGTTGCACCAGGCCCTGGCTTTCCAGACTATCGAGCAAGCGCGCGAGGGTCGGCCCTTCAACGCCGACGCTCTGCGCCAGCTCACGTTGGGTCGGCGCCTCTTCGAACCGCGCCAAATGCAGCAGCACCAGCCAGCGCGCCTGGGAAAGGCCCAGCCCGGCGAGACGGCGATCCAGTTCGGCGCGCCAGCCACGGGACATCTGGGCCAGTTGCATGCCAAAGCGGTGTTGATCGGTTAACGGCATAAAACACTCACGGTTAGTCTGAAAAATAAGGAATTTCTAATTATTAGCCAGCTAAGCATGAGCCGCAGTTATAGGCAAGAGTCGCTCTGTACTGAATCGTTACATCTTGAAGCCCCTCACCCTAGCCCTCTCCCAGAGGGAGAGGGGACTGATCGGGGGATGCTCGGGATTTTCGGCGACTTGGGAGTGCTTTGATGAATTCGAAATTGGAATGCCCTCACCCTAGCCCTCTCCCGCAGGGAGAAGGGACTGATCGGGGGATGCTCGGGATTTTCGGCGACTTGGGAGTGCTTTGCTGAATCGAAATTTGGAAAGCCCTCACCCTAGCCCTCTCCCAGAGGGAGAGGGGACTGATTGGGGGATATTGGGGAATTACGCCGACGTGATAGTGCGACGTTGAATCCATAATCGACTCGGTCATTCAGGTCGATGTAGGACGCAAGACACCTCGGTCGGCCCCCTCTCCCTAGGGGAGAGGGCTGGGGAAGGGCAACGGCCAAATTACATCTCAAATTCCGATTGCAACGCTGCCCGAACGCAATACAACACGCCTTCCGGCACGCGCCCGGCGAACAACTCGGCAATCTCAGCGACCGACGGCAACTCCCCCTCACCATCAAGGAACGCATCCTGCACTTCGCCCATCAGTTCCTCAGGCAGATCCAGCGCCTGTTCCAGTGACAACTGCTGCTTGCCAATTGCCTCAGCCAACATCGTGTAAACGTTCTTCTCCGAACATTGCAACTGACCGGCAATCTGCAACGGCGTCATGCCCGCCCGAGCCAACGTGATCAGCTCATGGCGCACATCGGCCACGACTTTCGGCGCCTCGACCTCGCCACCCAGCACTTCGAGGAAGGCATCGCCATAGCGTTCCAGTTTACGCGCACCGACACCACTGACCCGGGCCATTTCCGCCAGCGAGGTCGGTTGGCTGCGGAGCATTTCCAGCAACGTCGAATCCGGAAAAATAACGTACGGCGGCACGCCATGTTCTTCGGCGAGTTTGCGCCGCAACGCACGCAACGCTTCCCACTGTTCGCGCTCTTCGCCGCGCACCAGTTGACTGGCCGGGCTCTTGCTGCCGCTTTTCGCGGTGACTTGCGGCTTGAGATCGCGGCGCAGCTCCAAGCTCACTTCGCCCTTGAGCAGCGGTCGGCAGCTATCGTTCAATCGCAGACCGCCATAACCTTCGTGATCGACATCCGCCAGGCCCCGCGCCACTAACTGGCGGAACAGCGAGCGCCATTCGCTCTCGCTCAACGCCTTGCCAACGCCCCACACCGACAAATGCTGATGACCGAAGCTGCGGATTTTTTCGTTGTCCTTGCCCAGCAGCACATCGACCAAATGACCGACACCATAACGCTGGCCAGTGCGGAAAATCGCCGATAACGCCTGACGCGCAGGCTCGGTGGCGTCCCAGGTCTGCACGCCATCGACGCAGTTGTCGCAATGGCCGCACGGCTCGGGCATGTCTTCGTCGAAATACGCCAGCAAGGTCTGACGACGGCAGCGGGTTTCTTCGCAGAGCGAGAGCATCGCGTCGAGTTTGTGCTGCTCCAGACGCTTGTGGCGCTCGTCGCCTTCGGAGTTTTGCAGCATCTGCTTGAGCATCACCACGTCTTGCAGACCGTAGGCCATCCACGCGTCCGCCGGCAGACCGTCACGGCCGCCGCGACCGGTTTCCTGGTAATACGCCTCAAGGGATTTCGGCAAATCGAGGTGCGCGACAAAGCGCACGTTGGGCTTGTCGATGCCCATGCCGAACGCCACGGTGGCGACCATGATCAGGCCTTCCTCATTAAGGAAGCGCTTCTGGTTGAAGGCACGCAAATCATTGGGCAGACCGGCGTGATACGGCAGCGCCGGGAAACCCTGCTCGCTCAAGAACGTCGCGACCTCTTCAACTTTCTTGCGCGACAGGCAATAGACGATGCCGGCGTCGCTGCGTCGCTCGGCCAGAAACGCCAGCAACTGCTTGCGCGGCTGCTCTTTCGGCACGATGCGGTAAAAGATGTTCGGGCGGTCAAAGCTCGACAGGAAACGCTCGGCGTTCTGCAGGTGCAGACGCGTGACGATTTCTTCGCGGGTACGTTTGTCGGCGGTGGCGGTCAGGGCGATGCGCGGCACATCGGGAAACAGTTCCGCCAGTTGACCGAGTTGCAGGTATTCCGGGCGGAAATCGTGACCCCATTGCGATACGCAGTGCGCTTCGTCGATGGCGAACAGGGCGATGTCCAGGCTCTGCAGGAACGACAGCATGCGCGGCTGCACCAGACGCTCGGGCGCCAGATACAACATTTTCACTTCACCGCGTTTGATCCGCGCGGCGAGATCGCGTTGTTGCTCGGCGCTCAGTGTCGAGTTCAACGCTGCCGCCGCGACCCCCAGCTCTTCAAGAGTGGCGACCTGGTCGTCCATCAACGCGATCAGCGGCGAGACCACCACTGCCAGGCCTTCGCGCAGCAGCGCCGGCACCTGGAAGCACAGGGATTTGCCGCCACCGGTAGGCATCAGAACCAGTGCGTCACCGCCGCTGGCCACGCGCTCAATGATTGCACCCTGACGGCCACGAAAACTGTCGTAGCCGAAGATGTCCTTGAGGACGCGTTGAGCCTGTTCGAGCATAGAAACTCCAAAAATCACAAAAACATCCCTGCAAGGCTGGTTCATGACGGGCAAAGCTGCACCGCAGAATCGTAAGAACGCATTGCATGACGGCCGCAATGCGGGCAGGGATCGCAAAACGCGGCAGTATACCCGAGGCCTTCCCTGCACAGGGTGCCGCTGATAAGACACACGCTGTAATTGGCTTCACACCGAACCCTGTGGGAGCGGGCTTGCTCGCGAAGGCGGTGGATCAGTGAATGTAAAAGTGCCTGACACACCGCCTTCGCG